>JBCCFQ010000015.1:0-17956 GCA_039029655.1 Pseudomonadota bacterium
GTATGGGGTAATAGCACAGCAAACTCATCACCACCGTAACGTGCGATGAGGTCTGTGGGTCGAAAATAGCTTTGCAAATTGTCGGCAACTGCACACAAAGCGTAATCACCTATTAGGTGACCTTGTTGATTGTTGAAAGCCTTGAAATTATCGACATCGAGCATGATCAAACAAACCGAAAAACCCTCGGTCTGACAACGCCTAACTTCCCTGGGAAACATTTCGTCCATCCAGCGTCGATTGTAAAGATCGGTCAGAGCATCAGTCATAGATCGATGCTGAAACTGTCGCAAGATGACCGTGCTATCGCGAATGATTTTGTTATCGGCACGTAATCTCCTGGACAAAATAGTCAACAGATTGCGTGCCACCGCATGACTTACATTCAGCATCGCCCACAAAACGGACTCGGGTATTTCCAAAACTGTGGAGTCTTCGGCCGCAGTGACAACGGCCGAAGGTTGTCTACCCTCAACAATTGACATTTCACCCACGGTAGCGCCTTTGCCTAACGTCACGAGAGGAGCCCGACCCGTGGGGGAATCCAAAGCAACATCTAGGGCACCATCCAGTAGGACAAAGATACTGGTGTTTGAATCCGTTGGCCGCAACAGCGTTGTACCTACGGTCAGGTCGCGAATCTCGCACTCTTCCAAATAAACTTGGATAGAATCCGGTGCGACAGAATCAAATAGCGGGCTGTCGCCGAGTTCGCTTGCGCTGATGGGACGATCCATGGCGTTGCGGGGGACGGCGTTTCCCGCCGCCCCCAACGAGACTATTCTTCGCCGGCGGCGATTTCTTCCATTGCTTTGGCCGCGTTGGCGCTAGTCCAACGGCCATCGACTTTGACCATTTCCACAGGGACACTGTGTGCCACGCCCAGGAATTCAAAGCTCAGATCAACCACCGCGTTATCGCCATCCGTCGCAGTGGTCTTGGCTTCCATGGAATCGAACAGGTCATCCATAGAAATGCCATAAACCGACAAAACTTCCTTTGTTCCACCAAAAGCGGCACCACCTTTCTCAAGCAGCTCGTCAAAATCAAGTGCCTGAACATCCTCTAGGGTGTCTAGGTCAAGACCTCGGGCCGTTTCCGCAGCCACGCCAATGGCCTTTCTTGCCAATTCTGGATTAGCCAAGTCGGCTTTATTGGCCCAATCTGCCACGGCGGTCAGCATTTTCGTGGCGGTCTCTCTCTCACCATCAGACATATCGGTGTTCGCCTCAATGGCTTGGCCGCCGTAGGTTTGAGCCATCATGACGAAGAAAGGCATCTGAGTTTTCATCTGCGCAAGCTGGGGCTCCACCATCGCCATTAAGTTGTCCTCAGCACCTTCTGCAGTGAGCATGGCCATGGATTGGGCAAATTCAGCCTTTTCGCTCTCTGTCGGCTCCTCTTGTCGTTGCTTCTCCCACTCGGTCTTCATCTCTGTAAGCTGAGCATCAGTCAGGTTCGCCTTAAGCAACGCGCCAAAATCACTACGACGCATAGCATCCACGTTGGCCAAAATGGTGCCATGGGGCGTATCTAGAGACGCACCAGATTTAGTTGTCGCCTTATCCGAACCACTACAGGCGGATAACGCGATAAAAGTAATGCCAATTAATAAAGGCTTAAGGTTCATTGGGGTTCCTTGTATTAGGCTTGGATAATATCGATACCCTCGGACTGCGGGTAACGTAAGGCGTTACTTTAACTGGCAACTCCCTGTATTTCCAGAAAACTACGTCACAAAACGGCAGGGACGAGCGTGACCTCCACCCGATGGTTTAGACCGGCGATTTCATTCCATTCCCCTGCACGGGTGAGAGTGGCCGGATAGGCATAACGCCGGATAGACTCGGACCTCGGCAAGGCCACCACTTCCACCAAAATCCCGGACTCATTGACCAAGGGTGAACTGGTGAGGAAGTTCGCAAAATTGATGGACTGGCGATCAGCAATGGAGACAGAGTCGTCCAATGGATGACCAACGTAGTCACAGTCTCCGATGGATAAGCTGTCCTCGGCTAGTTCAAAATTGGAAAAATCGGAACCGGAAAGACAAAACTCACCCAAATGTGATTCCAGGCGGACAACACCGACAAAACCCGCATCAACCAACCGTGATAACAAGTCATCAAGCAACTCTTGACGATAGTCGCTTAAGGGTAGCTCCGAAAACGGAACAGCATTGCTTTGGTTGATTGAATCTTGCAGAGCCCCAATTAGAGTTTGCTGAGCTTCGTCGGAACGCTCTTGTTCTCGAGACAACTCCTCTGCGAGGGTTATAGTTTGCTCCGAGGCGCTATCCTCCCAGTTTGAAACTTGAGCTCTTAATTGAGCATTCTCATCGTCGAGATCCGATACCCGGCTCGCGGTGGCAAAATAGGCAATAGCGGCAAGAAGGAGCGGTATCACAGTCAGCAGTGTGGCCGTCCTCCAACGTTGTTGCGACTGACGCACAGACTCCAATAGTTGCTCAGGGTCAGCCAAAGTCGCAGACTGCTTGCGGAAAATTTCGTCAGCCACTCGCTCCGCAAACACTTGGTGACTGGACAAAATGTCCGACCTCAGCTCAGAACGCTGCTCAAGCAAGAGCCGCTCCACCAAAGCTTGTAACGCGACACCTTGGACCTGATCGTCCAGCGAACCTTCCTCGACCCCCGCTTCTTGAGTGGCGTCCAACCTTGGCGGCGTTTTAGCACGACGATCTGTCACCAGCCCAAGACCTTCTAGGATCTTGAATAACTCAGCAGGATGAACCTGTTTTGGCAAGACCCCAACTGCGCCCAAAGCACGAGCTTGCCCCACGTAGACTTCACCTTCCTTAGCGGTGTACATCATGACGGGAATCATTGCTGTTCTTGGATTGTTTTTCAGTTCGGAAACAGCCTGCAATCCGTCCATGCCAGGCATGGTGTGATCCATAAAAATCACATCCACCTGCTGCTCCACCAGAAACTCCAAGGCTTCTTCGGCAGACTCAGCAGTATCCACAGTCAAGTTGTATTTTTCCAAGAGCCTTCTCAATACCAAACGGGCAGACTTGGAATCATCTACAACCAGTGCTCTTTTTAACGACATTAAAACGACCTTTTCGTACTCAGACTCTTATCAACCAGTTCATAGACATTTTTGACAAGATTCGGGTGATCGGCTATGCGCTCTAGCTGTTCGCACATCCGCTGCTGCCTTTCTTTACGATGAGGTTCCCAAAGCGTTAATGGGACCACAAGTCGAGCTCCAAGCTGAGGGTTCCGGTCATTCAACTCCAACACAGTGTCGGCCAGAAACTCATAGCCACTTCCATCGATAGCATGAAAAATCGGCGGATTGTACTCAGCGAACGCTGCCACAAGCGACCTCACACGATTTGGATTGCCCAGATCAAAAAGCTCATGTTGCTTTAGGCGTTTCACATTTTTCAGGGTATCTGAATGAGTCGCCAATGCTTGAAAAGTAAACCACTTATCCATGGCCAGGGGTTCTTGCTGCCATTTATCATGAAACTCTAGCAGCGCCTGCCTGCCAATGACGGAATCCGAAAAGGACAGCAACCTCAACGCAGCCCCTTGGTCCGTCATATTGTCAGCATCACTGAACTGTTGGTAACAAAGTTCCAGGAGCGCCGACTCACCCAAGGAACTCAAGAAGTCCAAACAAGTGTTTTTTAGGCTTCGTTGGCCCATGAATGAAGAATCGGCCCCTCGTATCTCGGCCTTTTTCGCTTGATAAACCTCTAGTAACACATCACGATGGCTATCAGCCAAGTGACGTCGTAGATGATCCAACGCCTCTCGGATCTGGTTGACTGGAATGGGCTTAATCTGCTGCGACACATACTCTTCCGACGGCAACATGAGTGCTCTTGCCGCAAGAGCACCGTCTAGTTCCTGATCCTGCAACACCGCTAAAAAAGCATCGGAGAAAGCTTGGTCGTGTAGCAATTCCAAATCTTGCTGTTCCACGGCCCTAGTAATCATCCGCATGGCCAGCGTTTGGCCAGCATCCCATCGATTAAACTCGTCCGTGTCGTTAGCCATCAAAAAAGCCAGTTCAGCATCCTCCCGCGGAAAATCCAAACGCACTGGTGCGGAAAACTCTCTTAGCACCGAAGCCACGGGTTTTTCGTTGATTCCACTGAAATGGACTGTGCGCTCCTCAGTGTCCAACAAGATGGTGACGTTGCAACCCTTGTGCTCATCTTCTCCTTCAAAACGCAGAAGTATCTCGTCGCCACTTTTGTCCAACAACCCCATCTTGATTGGAATAGGGAACGGCAGCTTTTCCTTCTGTCCCGGCGTCTCTGGACAAGTTTGTCGAAAAGTTAATGAATAACAGTTGACGTCTGGTTCAAACTCGGCTGACACATGCACGGTGGGAGTACCAGCCTGTTGATACCAGTTCTTAAACTTCTTGAGATACGTCCCTGAACCCTCTTCAATAGCACGGAGAAAGTCAAAAACGGTGACCGCTTCACCATCATGGCTGGCAAAATACAAATCCATGCCGCGACGAAAACCCTTAGTACCGGTCAAGCAATGCATCATGCGAATGACTTCCGCACCTTTGTTGTACACCGTGACCGTGTAAAAGTTGTTGATTTCAACGTAGGACTGCGGCTGGATCGGATGAGCCATTGGCCCGGCGTCTTCTGGGAACTGACGTGACCGTAGAATATCCACGTCTTCTATTCTTTTGAGAGGTCGCGACGTCATGTCGGCACTAAACTGTTGATCGCGAAAAACCGTTAGGCCTTCTTTTAGGGTTAACTGAAACCAGTCGCGGCAAGTAATCCGATTACCGGTCCAGTTGTGGAAATACTCATGGGCGACTACGTTTTCAATATTCGCGTAGTCTCGATCAGTGGCAAGTTCTCGTTTAGCCAAAACAAACTTGGAGTTAAAAACATTGAGGCCCTTGTTCTCCATGGCCCCCATATTGAAATCATCCACCGCAACAATCATGTACAGATCGAGATCGTACTCTCGACCATAAACAACCTCGTCCCAGCGCATGGCCTTTTTTAACGAAACCATTGCGTGGTCACATTTATCTACATTGTG
Source organism: Pseudomonadota bacterium (assembly GCA_039029655.1). Taxonomy (GTDB): domain Bacteria; phylum Pseudomonadota; class Gammaproteobacteria; order Steroidobacterales; family JBCCFQ01; genus JBCCFQ01. The sequence continues at coordinate 5,055 of JBCCFQ010000015.1, forward strand.
AGGCTCGACGAAGATCTGCAGTTTGACCGATTTACCAGAGACAGTCTCATAGTCCTCTTCTACTACCTCTAAATCCCCCGCGACTAGCGCAAAAAGGTAACTCGGTTTGGGAAACGGATCTTCCCAAGTGACTTCCACCAAGCCATCATCAAATGTTTCCCGTCTAACCAAGTTCCCATTGGACAACATGGTAGGACAATGGTCGGGATGAGCCACTATGGTTGTGGTGTAGCGTGTCATCACATCCGGCCTGTCAGGGAAAAAGGTGATCTTGCGAAAACCCTCAGCCTCGCACTGGGTGCAATACACGCCACCGCTGACATACAGGCCTTCTAAGGAAGTGTTTTGGTTGGGATAAATCTTGTTCTCAATCTCGATCACCGCCTGTTTCGAAACGGCGATACTCAACGAAGTCTGCGTCAACGTATAGTCGGACTCTTCCAGTACCTTTCCGTCGCGACGAACGGAGAGTAATTCAAGCTCTGCGCCATCTAGGACCAACGGACCCGTGTCATCCGGCGAGCGGTCGTTACGAGAGACTTTCAGAATCGATCGAACCAGGACAAAGGTTTCGTGGATAACGAACCGGAGTCTGAGATCCTCCACCAGGAACGGCGGCGGCGCATAATTTTCCAGCATTATTGGGGCTGGCTGGCCGTCCTTGATCATGCCAAACCCTGGAATTGGACCGTCATGAGGCCATTGTACCGAGAATATCAGCCACGGGAACACCGCTGACAGATACTAATTCGAATCGACGCCAAGTGCTTGAATCATAGATTCAAGCTAATATGTCGCTGTTTGCAAACAGTGTGGCACCAGGACGGAGCAAATGTAAGAATCTCTGGCCATTTTTCTTGGGCAATGGCACCGCTTGGGACCCAACGGGTCAAAGGTGAGAGGCAACGATGATTTCCGCGTTTTGAGCATGTTTACGGACCACTTATGACACAACATCACTATGATGTGATCATCGTGGGAGGCGGTATCAATGGGGTTGGTATTGCTCAAGCCTGCGCCGCTCAAAGGCAGTCTTGTTTGCTATTGGAAAAATCAGCTTTGGCCTCTGGCACCTCCAGCAAATCCAGTAAGCTGATTCACGGTGGATTGCGATATCTTGAGAGCTATGAGTTCTCCATGGTGCGAGAAAGCCTAAGAGAGCGCGAGCTGCTACTTCGAAATGCGCCGGATCTGGTCAAACTGCGAGACTTCCATATCCCAATTTATGCCGCGACAAGACGTCAACCGTTTTTGGTCCGTTCAGGCTTAAGCCTGTATGCCCTATTGGGTGGACTCAAGGCAGACAACCGTTTTCGCTCCATACCGCCGCGAAACTGGGACAACCTAGATGGACTGAGAACAACACACCTTAGAAAGGTCTATTGTTACAAAGACGGACAGACCAACGATGCGGCACTGACCATGGCGGTGATGCAGTCGGCCATAGATCTCGGTGCGGAACTTGCCATGCCGGCGGAGCTAGTATCGGCAACCGTTACCAAACAAGGGGTATCCGTTAGTTTTCTCCGTGACGGTGACGAAACAACCGTCCAAGGCAGAGTCTTGGTTAACGCTGCAGGACCATGGGTCAACAAAGTTGCGCAGAAAATCAGTCCAAATCCTGCGAGCATGGAAGTATCTTTGGTCCAAGGTAGTCACATGGTAGTGAAAGGCAAAACCCAACATGGAATCTACTACATGGAGAGCCGCAGAGATGGTAGAGCGGTATTCGTTATGCCCTGGGGTGAGCACACAATGATCGGCACCACGGAAGTCAAATTCAACGGTGAGCCGGACGAGGTGACAGCGCTGAATAGTGAGATATCTTATTTGTCAGCCATTCTGATGCACCACTTTCCCAAGTACCAGGGTCGGCTCCCCACAGATATCATCGAATCGTGGGCTGGACTCAGGGTGTTACCTGGCGGCGGGGGTCACGCCTTTCACAAATCCCGAGAAACCATTTTTCTCGCTGATACACCAGCAAAACCCCATGTATTGTCCGTCTATGGTGGCAAGTTAACCTCCTACCGGGCCACGGCCGAAAAAGTTTTTCGGCGAATTGCACCGAGTCTGGACCTTAGAAAACCCATCGCAAACACCAAAGAGCTGCCACTAAATCCGGTTGACTAGCATGAGTCGGAACAAAGTCACCACAACACTACACTTGTCTTTGGAACAAACCGGGACCTGTTGCCGCGCGTCTGTCTTTGACAATCGGGGACAGTTACGGGCATTGGCGGAACAGTCTGTGCATACGTTTCGTGGTCGTGAACAACGAGTAGAGCATGACCCGTTGGAGCTGGTTCAAGCATTGATTGGCGTTACCCATGAAGCCTGCAAACAAGTGGGGAAACAAGCCAGCATTCGTAACGCAGGATTAGCTACTCAAAGATCCAGTATCGTGTGTTGGGATCGTGTGACCGGCGAACCCTTATCAAACGTCATTTCTTGGCAAGATCGCCGGGCGACGGAACAAGTTGCCAAACTAGGTAAGTATCAAAATCTCATTCGTAGCAAGACCGGACTGGTCTTGTCGCCCCACTACGGCATGGGAAAGCTGAACTGGTGTTTAAACAACCTAAGTGCTGTTAGCGATAGCCTGGCTCGTGGAAGATTGGCTTTCGGACCACTGGCCAGCTACCTAGTTAGTCAATTGGTCAAAGAAAAGCCACTTGTGGTGGATCCGGTAAATGCTTCAAGAACATTGTTATTGGATTTGGCGACGTTGGATTGGTCAGAGCCATTGCTAGATTTATTTAAGATTCCTGAGAAAGCGCTGCCAAAGATTGTGCCTACCGGACATGACTACGGTATCTTGGCATCAACAAACCAACCCATTCCTTTGTCCGTGGTAACCGGCGAACAATCTGCCAGCATGTTTTCCTTAGGCTCACCTGAGCCAGACATCATCTATATCAATCTGGATTCAGGCGCATTTATTCGTCAACTGTCTCCACGTAACCCCCAAATTGTGGAGGGTCTACTGACAAGTATCTTAGCCAAAAAACAGTCTGACATTCTTTATGCCATCGAAGGTACCGTAAACGGTGCTGGCAGCGCGCTGTCCATAGTCGCGGACGAACTGGACGTTGATGGGAATTTGCTCGGGGAAAATCTTGGCCAGTGGATGACGGATTGCAAACAGCCGCCCTTGTTCTTGAATGGAGTAGCCGGACTGGGTTCTCCTTACTGGCGACCTGAGTTCAAAAGCGAGATGGTGGGACATGGCGATAAGTACGCCCAATTGGTGGCGGTAGCGGAAAGCATCGTGTTTCTCATTCACCGTAATATTCAAACGATGAGCCGGAGACTTGAGATGCCTCGCAAGTTGGTGGTCACCGGGGACTCAGCTTATCCGGGGATTTGTCAAAAGCTCGCCAATTTATCTAAGATTCGGGTTGAAAAACCAAAAATGCAGCATGGGGCAGCGCGAGGATTGGCTTTTCTTTGTAGTGAATCAGAAAACTGGTTGCCCTTGGGTCCTGCTACTGGTTATCCAGTCGAAGAGGACGTGGAACTATGTCAGAGATACAGTCTTTGGCGGCAGTTGGTTCGAGCCAAACTGGACTAATCACCACTCCACGGCAGGCGGTGGATTTGATGCTATGCTTGCGGCCCGGTTAACAAATCAATAATTCTAGTGCCGTCACCCACCTTAGCCATTGCCTCTAGCTCAGATCTTGCGACCCAAGCCGGTGGAGTCATTGCGAAGTCTGGAGGTAACGCAGTAGACGCCGCGGTGGCAGCCGGGTTAGTCACGCTGATTACAGAACCGGGCGTAGTCGCTTTAGGAGGCGGGGGCTACATTACCCTGCAAACCCCCAACGAGGATCCGGTTACCCTCGACGGTTACATGGCTGTGCCTGGCCTTGGTAATGGGCGGGTCTGTGCGCCAGACAGTATGCGCTCGGTGACCATGGAATATGGAGGTGGTGTGACAACTTTGGTGGGACACGCATCCGTGTGCACACCGGGAGCATTAAAGGCACTGGAGCGCGCTGTAGGCGACTATGGAAATCTCAACTGGTCGGACGTTGTGCAGCCAGCCGTCGACATAGCGAAGAACGGATTTCCACTGTCTCAAGCGTGCCACAATTATTTGGTGTACTCCCACGACAGCGTCTTTGGTGTTTGTCCCGCCAGCGCCAAAGCCTTACATGACAACAACGGACGCCTGTTAAATGTCGGCGATACAGTTTTTGTTGAGAACCTTGCCGACAGCTTGGAGCTGATTGCCTCCCAGGGATCCAGTGCCTTTTATACCGGGGCGATTGCAAACCTTATTATTGATGACATGCGGGTTAACAATGGTTCTCTTGATGCCAAAGACTTAAGCGATTACCAGGTCATCCTTCGACCCGCATTAACCTTTGACCGAATGGGATGGACAATCGCTACCAATCCACCACCAGCGGTGGGCGGCGCTACGCTAGCGGCACTATTGCTCGCCATAGAACCTGAGGGCCATCAAGGCTGGGATAGCGTGATGGTCAAGCAAATGCTGCAGGCCCAAGAATATGTTCTGGGGTTTCGACGCGAACACCTAGATCGGGCATCGGACATCAAAACGGCAATTGATCAGCTACTGGCTAACGCCGCCAACATGGGCAAACCCGGTTCTCCATCAACGGTTCACACATCGGCGGTGGACAACAATGGATATGCTTGCGCCATAACCATGTCCGCGGGTTACGGTTCAGGCGTGATTGCCAAGGAGACAGGGATCTGGCTCAACAACACCTTAGGAGAACTAGAGCTCAATCGCAAAGCTGCTAACAGCTTACAGTCCGGTGAGCGCATGATGTCTAATATGGCACCTACTGTGGCAACACATGAGAACGGCACGATTCTCTCTATCGGCTCGCCGGGCGCCGATCGAATCACAACGGCTTTAGCACACACGCTGGTGGGATACCTAGGGCTAGGACTGGACCTGACAACAGCGGTTCACCAACCAAGGCTGCACCTAGAGTGGTATCAGGACAAACCGCGCTTCGCTTATGAACCTGGCCTAGAGGTGACTACAAACTCCCATCCTACACGGCCCACTCGTGAGTTATCCATGTACTTTGGCGGGGTCGGGGCAGTCAGCTACGACAGGGAAACGGGTTTTGTAGCGAGCAAGGATCCTAGAAGGGCTGGAAGCGCAATCGTGGTTGCGACATAAATGGCTAAAGCCGACGGTCTATCAACCCTTCGCAAAATCATTTTACTCATGATTTTGGCGGCAGTGGCTTTGGGTTCCTACCTAAGCAGAGTTCGTTCCACTGACTGGATCGAGCCACTTTGGGTTACGGTTTATCCCATCAACGGTGATGATTCGGCGGAGACAGACAGCTACATTAATCAACTAGAACAGGCAGATTTTTTGGATGTCGAAAACTTCATCCAACGCGAGGCCTCAAGGTTCAGTGTAGGCAACGCAGACCCCTTATTTATGAAGCTTAGAATGCCTATTGACGAAAGGCCGCCGGAACCCCCTGCTTCGCGAAATTTGCTATCAATTATGTGGTGGAGTCTCAGACTTAGGGTTTGGGCTAATGGTGTGGAACGCAAAGACCCGGAACCAGGCGGAGACATTCGGATTTTTGTCCTTTACTACGACCCAACCGTCCACATCACCCTACGACACTCACTGGGATTACAAAAAGGTCTTATTGGTGTCGTCCATGCCTTCGCACGCGCAGACTTGAACCCACAAAACAATGTCGTAATCGCCCATGAGCTTTTGCACACACTGGGAGCAACTGACAAGTATCAAGACGGAAACTACCCAGTTTTTCCCCAGGGTTTTGCGGATCCAGATAAACAACCACTATTACCGCAAACCCATGCAGAAATTATGGGTGGCCGAATACCTAAGACAGAGGATCAAGCTGAGATACCGCCTAGCTTAAGAAACGTGGTGGTCGGCCCAACGACGGCGAAAGAAATCAATTGGATTCAATAACAACCCATCTCCTGAGCACACAAGAATTGGACGTCGTTGTTCAAGGTCGCGTTTTAGTGTCAAAGCTAAATCTGGAAATCGAAGCCGGGGATTGTGTTTGTTTACTGGGCCTTAACGGAAGCGGAAAAACAACCACTTTAGAAACCCTGGCAAACGTCAGATCGTTACCCCAAGGTAGCGTCAAGTTGGAAGGTAGGCCACTCCATGATTGGAATCGCCGCGAAATGGCACAAAGAGTCGCCCTTTTGACCCAAAATCATGATGACCCCTTCCCAACCACTGTTCTCGAGACCTGTCTAGTTGGAAGACACCCGCACATAGACTTTTGGAGCTGGGAGTCGCAGGACGACTTGAACACGGCAAGACAGGCGTTGAAAGAGATGCACTTGGATAGTTTGGAGTCACGTCTTGCAGAGACTTTATCAGGCGGTGAAAGACAGCGCCTGGCTATCGCGTCGATCTTGGCGCAAGAACCCACGTTGTTGTTGCTAGACGAGCCAATCAATCATTTGGATCCACCCCACCAACTGTTGGTGCTAGACATGATCAAACAGTTGGCCAAACAAGGTTGTGGCGTGCTCGCCAGTTTTCATGACATCAGCCTCGCGACTCGGGTGAGTAACAAGGCCTTGCTTCTGTTCGACGAAGGCGAATGGACTTTTGGTCCGGTGTCGGCCGTCATCAACCAAGACAGCCTGGAGTCATTGTACAAAACACCTTTCCGAGCAATCCGCGAGGATTCTCATATCCACTACTTTCCAGCCTGAGCGGATCAGCTAACTAAGTTGAAAGCCAGACAGCTCCTGCAAAACGCGACGGTTCGTTGCCATCACGCTGGTACTTTCAAGCCCAATGGGCGCACCATCGAGTTGTGTAAAACTACCACCTGCTTCTGACACGATACAAGTCAGCGCTGCGATGTCTAAAATATTCACATCGGATTCAATCACGATGTCTATTTTTCCACTGGCCAGCAGATGATAATGATAAAAGTCGCCATAACCTCTAATGCGGTTGACGCTACGAATCAGACGGCCTGTTTCGTCCCAACCCGGCCCTCCTGCCAGAGTGGCCACATTACCAAGGGACAAAGTTGCTTGATCTATGGATGAAATATCACTCACAGCAATTGGTTCTTTGTTTAAGAACGCACCTTTTCCCTTCGTTGCCCATGCCAACTCATCAAACAACGGAGCACTGGAAACCCCCAACACAATTTCTCCCTGATGCATTAAAGCAATCTGTGTGGAGAAAAAAGGATAACCTCGAACGAAGCTCTTTGTGCCATCAATTGGGTCCACCAACCACAAGTACTCTGACTCAAGTCCTTGGGTACCGGTCTCTTCTCCAAAAAACCCATAATCAGGGAAAGCACTCTGCAAAATGCCTTTTATGGCGTGCTCACACTCGATATCCGCTTGGGTGACCGGGGACTCATCAGCCTTAAGTTGCACTTCAAAGTCTTGGTTAAAGTACTGTTTAATGATCGAGGCGGCTTTAGTGGCCGCCTCCAACGCAATATCTAAATGCCTATCCGTGACAGAAGTCATCTCGTAGCGCTAGTTCCCAAACTTGAAATCCATTGGCCGCCCCCACTCCAGGCGCACCAAAACCAATTGCCTTGCTACAAACCTCATGGAACCGAGAAAAGATATCGAGGGTGAGCGGTGTCGTTGTTCAACTGCCCAGCTAGTGTAGCTGATCTCTTAGACCGCTGCGCAACCGGCGCCGACCCCACGGTTAACACACACCTCGCGTACAGTCCCATTGCAAAAAAGAATCTGGGTGTTGACAACGGTGGCGGCAATCTAACTTGCGCAAATTCTCGGGTCAAGAACAAATCGGACATGTTATGCTCGCCTCATGGGCAACAGACTGAGCAAGATATATACCCGAACCGGGGACGAGGGGTCCACGGGTCTCGGAGATGGCACACGTGTTCCAAAGGATCACGCCAGGGTGGAAGCCTATGGCACAGTGGATGAGCTCAATAGCATCATCGGACTGCTTCTGGCACAACCTACGCTTCCCCAGGACCTTGCCCAGTGTTTGGAAGAAATCCAGCACAATCTGTTTGATATTGGAGGCGAACTTTGTATCCCGGGTCACACGGTGATGCAGTCAACCCAAGTGCAATTTCTAGAAGATACACTGGATGGTTTGAACGAAAATTTGCCGCCACTCAAGGAGTTCATATTGCCTGGCGGCGGTCCGGCAGCCGCGGTGTGTCACATGGCCCGCACCGTCTGCCGAAGAGCAGAACGCCGGGTCTGCACTCTTGCTGATCATGAAGGTGTCAACGAACAGTCTATTTGTTATCTGAATCGTCTATCAGATCTATTCTTTGTTATGGCCAGGGTGATTGTGCGTGCGGAATCTGGTTCCGAAGTGCTGTGGCGTCATGATAGAAAGAAAAAGAGCTAAACCCTAGCCAGCATTCGAGTCTCGCGCTGTTCGAGTCTCTTCAACAAACTCACACAGTTGCCTTACCCCGGACAACATTCTGGTACTGGCGCGGGATAGGTGTTCGCCCGGAATCTCCCGGAGACCACCCAATCGAGACGCGGATAGATCCTCCAAACGACCCCACTGGAGTTTGGCTTGATCGGCAAATGAGACGCCGAAGACAATCAATTCCGGATCTCTAACGAGTATTGCCTCTAAGTCCACCGAGGGTGCCAGCACTTCCAAGTCATCAAAAATGTTCTCACCACCGCACAGCTCAATGGCATCGCTAATCACGTGATTCCCATTGACGGTGAAAATGGGTTGGGCAGAGATCTGGTAGAAAACCCGAACCGGTGTCTTACCCGCATACTCGGCTCGCAAACTAGCGAGATCATTGAGAAAGTCATCCGCCGCATCGTTGGCCCGCTCTTCGGAACCTGTAATTTCACCGATCCGACGTAACTCTGAGGCGATGCTTTCAAAGCTGTCCGGTTCGAATGAGACAACGGTTAGACCTAAGTCTCTTAATTTGGAAAGACTGTGCTCCGGATTGCCACTCTTCCATGCCAGAACAAAATCGGGTTTGAGGGCGACAATACGTTCGAGATCAATCTGGAAGGCATCTCCAATACGAGGGATGCTCTTAGCCGCTTCTGGAAAGTCACTGTACTCCACCACCCCCACCAGGCTGTCCCCAGCACCAGCGGTAAACACAAGTTCTGTAATGTGGGGTGCTAGGCTAATCAGTCTGACTTGAGGATTGGTTACGTTTCCAGAATCTGAACCACACCCCCAGAGTAACAGGGACCATACCGCAACCGAACAGGTTCGCATTAACCTTCAAACGCAACAATGGTTAACACAGCAATCGCGGTTAACCAAATCCACAACGTTCTATGTACCAAACTCATGGCGGAGCGAACGGTGTCTGCTTCGACTCGACAAACCTGCTCTTGATCAGACTCCAAGGTATTCATGGCCCGTCCGAGGGCACCACAGCCAGCGGCAGCTACCACGTCTTCACTCACCTCAAAAAAGTGTTCGGCTGTATTCTGATAGTAACCACGCCAATCGGAAACGGCATCTTCAAAGCTACCGGCCATCGCGTAACCCAAGGCAAGCAAACGGGCGGGCACCCAAGCCAGCATTCCGTGAACACGAAAAACGGCTGTTAAGCTATTCTTAAGCTCAAGGGATGATTCGTCTCGTAAACTCTCATACATAACCCGTCTACGAATCAGATCGGAAACATGGAATAACCATGAACCTATGGGGCCCAACAACAAAAACCAAAAGATCACACCAAATAGTTTATTGTTTGCCTGTACAAATATGGCCTCTGCAATGGCGCGGCAACGAAGGGTGGATGCTTCCGGCGGCGTTACCTCGGTAATTTCCTTACTCACTCGTTTGGCTGTCTCTAGATCACCTTTGTCATTGGCGTCAGCTAGTTCATCTGTAGCTTCAACTAAATCTCGAGGACCAAGAGAGACCACAAGCACCACGATGCTAAAAAGATACTGTGCCCAGCCATTCCAAGCGTCTTGCAGCAAATAAACCAAAGCAATTACCGGCAAGACGGGGACCAACACAACGGCTAAGGCGATGAGAAAACCCACAATTCCAGGAAACTGATTCAGTTTATTGGCAGCCCAGTCACCGTAACCGTCAAGCAAACGAAATTCCTTTAGGTTCATCCAGCCAAGGGCATAACGCTCTACGACAATACCGACAATGAGAATTACGAAGTTCATGACGCGTATCCTACATGGATCTTGTGGCATCACAAAAACTATTGTCGGTGGTTTTGATCCAAGTGTTAAACTGGCACCATGAAACAGACACCGCGATGGCACAACTTTCTATCGGGGCTAGTAAAGACCCCATCCATGAGTAGTGTTCGTCCAGAGTTCGATGTTGGCAATCATGAGGTGAGCACCATGTTAGCCAATGAATTGGACCAGCTTGGCTTTGCCGTGTCTGTCCAATCGGTGCCAGGGCCCACCCCCAGATCCAATGTGATTGCGACAATCGGGCATGGGTCTGGGGGTCTAGTACTCTCGGGGCATACTGACACCGTACCTTTTGACGAAACGCGCTGGAGCACAGACCCTTTTCGAGCCACCGAACGGGACGGTCAGATTTTTGGTCTAGGAACCTGCGACATGAAGGGTTTTTTTGTATCCGTTGTCGAAGCGCTAAGACAGATCGACCTGAAGAAACTCAACAAACCCGTGATTGTAGTTGGCACCGCTGATGAGGAAAGTGGGATGGCTGGGGCCAAACAACTCCTCACGGAAGAAGGCACACTCCAAGCTGACTACGTGGTCATCGGGGAACCCACCAACAATAAACCGGTGCGGATCCACAAGGGCATCTTCATGGAGTCTATACGCTTTGTAGGCAGATCGGGACATTCCAGTAATCCAAAAAATGGACTGAGCGCACTGGAAGGCATGCATCGGTTAATTGAACTGTTAATTGCACATCGAGAAAAGCTTAAACAAAAGAAAGACTCCAGTTTCGCCGTACCCCACCCCACCATCAATTTCAGTTCAATCTTCGGGGGAGACAACCCAAATCGAATCTGCGCAGAGTGCGAGTTACAGCTGGATGCCCGGGTGATCCCAGGCTTATCCGTTGCGGAACTGAGGCAAGACATTCGCGACTTAGCAACCAGTGTGGCGCAACAAAGAGGGCTGGAAGTGGAGTTTCAAAAACTGTTTGACGGGATTGAAGCCATGCATACACCGGCTAACTCAGCCATAGTTCGATGTTGTGAACGTCTAACCGGCCATCCCGCATCCTCCGTGGACTTTGCCACCGACGGACCGCTGTTTCGTGCCTTGGGTATGGAGACGGTCATCATGGGCCCGGGCGACATCGACCTCGCCCATCAGCCAAATGAATACGTCTCGATCGACCAATTGATGAAGTGTAGGCACAACGTACAACATCTTGTTCATGAGTTTTGTATCAATCCAACATGAGTAATCACCGATTGTATGTTGATCAGACCTTAGAGCCCGGATCAAAACTCGAGCTTAGCGCCACCCAAGCACACTACTTGAGTCGAGTGCTCAGGGTTCGCACCACAGATAGGATTCTTGTTTTTGACGGAAACGGATTAGAGTTAAATGCCAGCGTTGAGTTGTTAACAAAAAACTCAGCACAACTGGACTTAGCTTCCGTCTCTAGACGAGACCCAAAACCCGACCTAGCGGTAACCCTGATTCAGGCCATCGCCAAGGGCGAAAAAATGGACTGGATCTTACAAAAGTGCACAGAACTCGGCGTAACTCACATACAGCCTGTGGTAACAAAAAGAACCGTCGTCAAGTTAGACAAAGACAAAGCACAAAAAAGGCTGACCCGCTGGCAAAGCGTTATGAATAGCGCCTGCGAGCAGTCGGGCCGGACTTATGTACCTACCATCTCTGAGCCCACCAATCTATCAGACGCTCTCAAAGCTGACGTAGAACGGAAGGTCCTTTTTGCACCCACCGCCAAGCGGTCGCTAAAAGATCTCGATGCACCAAGTAAAACACTGGCTGTACTCATTGGGCCAGAAGGTGGACTGGATGAGCTTGAGATTCAACAGGCGGTTGACCAAGGCTTCGATGCGGTTAGGCTAGGCCCTCGCATATTGAGAACAGAAACGGCTGCAGTGACCGGCGTTGCTCTGGTGCAGAGTCTGTGGGGGGATTTGGGGTAGGGCTAGTTAGGTGGCTGGTGGCTTTCGCGAATTCCGTCATCCCGGCGTAGGCCGGGATCCAGTAATTTTTTGCCGCGAAGCGGCACCTTATTCAGGCTGTAGGAAAAAAGAGCCGCTTCGCGGCACTGTATTGACTGGATCTACCCCTTCGGAGCACGGGCACACTTCGGGAATGGGTTGCTATTCCGTGCTGTAATTCGCGCTGTTTAGCGGCGCTGAGGAAAACTTCCCGAAGGCATAAAGATATCCGCAAGGTTTCTACGAAGTCCTCCCCCACTCCCCCCGACGCTGTAGTTCGAACACTTTGGGGATAGGGTTTTGAGCTGTTTAGCGGCGCTGAGACAATCGTTCGGCTGGTTTAACACAACCAGCCGCGGGCGAAAAACCCTATCCCCAAAGTGTTCGCTGTGACCCAGCGTCAAGCAGGCTCTGCATAATGCTCACCCACCAACTCCTCCAACTTTTCAATATCGGGAATGTAGGGACGTTCATTCATCATTCTTAACTGACAAAGCACAGGGTAATTATCGGGAATGGTTTCTTCTTCGTAGAGACTTAAGACTTCGGAATTGACCCGCACCAACTGCGGGAACCCTTGAGTCACTAAACCAAAATGACGAACTGGGAGATGATCACTTAATGCGTTAAAAACGGCGATACGAGAACGTTTTGCGACTTCGGGCACCTTGCGTCCACAGGCACCTTCAAAAGAAATCACCGGCACCGGGGTATCGTGCCATAGACTCGCACCCAAGAGCCAAGGCGGCGCATCGCTTAAGGATTCCA
>JBCCFQ010000016.1:0-17447 GCA_039029655.1 Pseudomonadota bacterium
AAGTAAGCGATGGTACATGGATCATGCAAAGGTGCACCGTCGCTCCCGTACTTCCGAGAGTCATAACGATTAAAAAAACTCAGCATGTCCGCTGTGGCAACGGCCGGCTTTGTAGCCACTTCACGAATGGAGGCAACCCGAGCTTCAGTGGCAAGGACCTGGTGGGTAACATCTAATCCCATAGCCACTATGGGTCGCCCACACGAAAACACCGTGGCCGCCGCTTCAGGGTCCACCAAGATATTAAACTCCGCCGATGGCGTATAATTTCCGCCTTCACGAAATGCGCCACCCATTAACACGATCGAACGTATTTTCTGGGTCAGTTCGGGGGCTTGGGTTAGTACTTGTCCGATATTGGTTAACGGTCCGGTGGGCACCAGAGTAATGGATTCATCCTCGGCACTCATTAGGGTCTCGGTGATGAATTGGACAGCATGACGTGACGCCAACGGCGACGATGGTTCAGTTACGTCCATACCATCAATGCCGGTGTCACCATGAACGTGCTCTGCTGTCGTCAATGGTCTGTGCATCGGCTTATCGCAGCCGGCAAACACAGGGATGTCGTGTCGACCCGCTAAGTCACACATGAGCCGTGCATTACGTTGCGTCAGGGATAAAGGAACATTGCCGGCAACCGTAGTGATCCCAAGCACATCAAACACCGTGGGATGCACCATGGCCAGCAACAAATTTATGGCGTCATCTTGGCCCGGATCACAATCAATAATTATCTGCTGACGCATAGTGGATTAAACCTGTTACACAACCCGATCATAAACAATGTTGTTGCACACGCAATCATCATCGACATGACAAGCCGCTCTCCGTGACTCCGCTGCCTCATCGGCGTCGTCGTGATTTTTTGCGGATTATCTCAATGAACACTAACGGCGTCTTAACATTTTCGAAATGGCCGGGCCCTGTCTGCGGGATAATCCACATCTCAATTGTCCGAACAACATTGGCTCAAACCATGACAGGCAAAACAACTGCTTGAAACATATACCAGAAAAAACCCAGCGCGCATGTAATAACACCGCTCACATTCGCAGAACAATATTTTTGCACTGCAAGCAGATTCCCCGACGTGTAATTGAAAAACCTATATTTGACTTTTTTTACCAACGAGTCAAAATTCATGTCCCCCGTCCAAAAAAAATCAACCACCAAAAACCGAGGGCAGCCGACGTGAACATAAGAAGACCGAATCAATTGGCTATTGCCGTTGCCATAGCGATTTCCCCGATTGGAAACCTTGTTTTGGCTCAAGACGATGCTCTGTTCGAAGAGGTCATCGTTACCGCGAAAAAACGCGAACAAAGCATCTACGAGGTTCCTGCGGCCATCAGTGCGTTTTCCGCAGCATCCATCGAAAAACAAGGCATCGTAGATCTGACGGACATTGGAAAGTTTGTACCGAATCTAAATGTTACCGGTTTTTCTGCGGGCCATACGTCATCAACCAATCCCTTTATACGAGGCATCGGTCTGCAAGATCACTTGATCACAACAGATCCCGGTGTGGGCGTATACATTGATGGTGTCTACCTTGGACGCCAAGTCGGTCAAAACTGGAGTCTCGCCAACATTGAGCGGGTGGAAGTACTTCGTGGACCCCAAGGCACATTGTATGGCCGAAATTCCATTGGTGGCGCTATCAACATCATCACCAAGGAGCCCGGTGCAGATGAAGGCAGCAAAGTTGGGCTGCAGGTTGGAACCCGAGGCAGAGTCACCGCCGATTTTTACACAGACCAATCACTGTCCGATGATTTAGCCGTATCAGTATCGGGTGCATTCACTCGCCGAAACGGTTTGGGGAGTTTTATTAACCTGCCAGACGCAGAAGCGGAAGTGGGCGAACTACAAGACATGTCAGCAAGAGTGGCTATTAAGTGGACTGCCAGTGATCGCTTGAGCTTTCTGTTGACCGCTGATGGTAATGATGGAGACAATGGATTACGCCCCTACGACACGCTCATTGATGAGCTACCTAACGGTGCCGTGTTCGGTGCCGGATTCAGAAACTCCGACGGCGCCGCCGACCCGTATGATAATGCCACCGGTCAAGTAAATCAGACCCGCGTAACCAACCAAGCGTTTGGTATCTCGCTTACCACCGACTGGGCTATTAATGACAACTTGGATGCCAAGCTGCTCATCAGTGATCGGCATTCCGAGTACGAAAGTGGTCTGGATGACGACGGGTTTTTTGACGACTTCTTGTCCTTCCCAGAAGTTGGCGAGGCCGATCAAACTTCGATTGAATTACAGTTTAGTGGTGTCTATGGTGATCTAGATTATGTAGCCGGTATCTACTACTTCGATGAGGAAGGAGAAAACGATCAGTTTCGCACCATATTCTTAGGTGGCCCAGGTACGTTCACCCTTGGCCAGGAAGCCGAGAGTCGCGCGATCTATGGCAACGTAGGCTATTCGGTATCAGACCGCTTACGAATTTCCGGCGGTCTTCGTTACACCGAAGATGAAAAAGATGCGCGTGTTGACATCAACGACAGCTTGATCAACACCTCTGCATCCCAAGACTACGACGAACTAAGCTGGGAACTGGCAGCCTCCTACGAATTGGAAGGTGGCATGAACATCTTTGGCAGTATCGCAAACGGTTATCAATCGGGGCAGTTCCCGCCTCGACCATTTTGCCTATTCGGATCGTTGGACTTCACTCAACCCGGTAATGTCAGCCAACCCAACTGTTTTGTTGCAAATGACAATATCACCGCTGTTAACTACGAAGCGGGCATAAAGGGCGAACCGCTGGCAAACCTTCAGATTGCAGTCTCTGCCTTTTATACAGACTATTCCGACCTCCCCTATCAAGTCAGCACAACAACCGGTGGTGGTTTCGATACACGCAATATCATTGTCGACCAAGAATCCACTGGCTTGGAATTTGAAGGGACCTGGGCCATCAGTGATCAATTCTATCTCCACAGTTCCTTAGGCTACATCAACGTCGATGTGGATGACCCCGACGCAGAGGCACCACTAACTCCCGAACTAACCTTCTCTTTCAGTCCGGAATATACAATGCCAGTTGACAGTGGCGGATCCGTGAGGTTTCGCGCCGACTATTCATACCGCGACGAAATGTTTGGAGAACCGACCTCCGATCCCGGTCGCTTGACCGCCATCGACAGCCGAAGCATTTTGAACGTTGATGTGACTTACGAATCGGCCGACGGTGATTGGAGCCTTGGGTTTTATGGTCGCAACGTAACAGATGAACGATATGACAATGCCCGATTGAATACTGGCGACTACCTTTTGATCATGCTAAGTAATGACGCGAGTGAGTTTGGGCTTAGATACACCACTCGTTTCTAAGACCACGCCCTCGACAAAGAAGCGCCGTCCCTTGCATTAAGAGACGGCGTTTTCTTTATGCTACGCTAGCGGCGAGCACAAACAAAAAATCGAACCTCATGACCCATGGCTAAACCGTCTATTCAAGATTCTCTTAGCGGCGTCCCTGACGGCGGCAAACAAAGCCGGATTCAAACTCGGAACCGGGAAAAAATTCTAGAGGCCGCAACCCATGAATTTGCCCAACATGGTTTCCGTGGTTCCACGGTGGCGCAGATCGCGCGTGCCGCGGAAATGTCTAAGCCCAATTTGCTGTATTACTTTGCTTCCAAAGAAGATCTCTATTTGGCCGTGTTGCAGCGAATCTTAGACATTTGGTTGCGGCCACTATCCGAGCTAGACCCTGAAGCCGAGCCAGAAGATGCTTTAGGCGATTACATTGATCAGAAGATCGAACAGTCTCGGCGCTACCCCGAAGCCTCACGGGTGTTCGCCAATGAAATGACCGCAGGTGCACCCATTCTCAAACCCCTGTTGGTAACCTATGTGAAAGAAGTGGTAAACAAAAAGGCACGTGTTATAAGGAAGTGGATACGCGGCAACAAAATGAACAAAGATGTGGATCCGTATCACCTCATCATGATGATATGGGCCGTCACTCAACACTATGCAGATTTTGCGGTGCAAGTTGACGCCGTACGCGGCAAGACCCTGGATGACAAAAACTTTTATCATCAGACACGCAAAAACATCAAAAACATACTCCTGCACGGATGTCTCAAATGACTCTTACGTGCATGATTTTGCCGTTATCGGAGTGTAGCTCCGCCTGGTAAAGCACTGCCTTCGGGAAGTAGGGGGCCTTCTATTTGTGATGACGAACCAGATTAACCATTAGCGCTTTGAACACCGTTCAAATCCTCCCAGGCCGACCATTGATTTCAGTGAGCTATCGCCAGGCGGTCTCAAACCTTATTCTTGGCGGTACGGTCAATTGGGACCCCGATGACCTAGCGCCAATGGCGCCTCTGCTTTGTAGCGAGTTATCTCGCTTTATCATCGGACAAAACGTCGTGATCGATGGCGGGCAGCACCATTCAATCTTCTGATCTTCTCGCGTTTCGAGCCATGAGAAGCCCGCCTTAACAGGTTTGCGTTAGCTAAAGAGCGCTGCTCGCAGCCCAACAAGGTTGACTCGCAACCCTGGTTTAAGGGTTCTGAATTGACTCCACGTATTTCACGAGGGCATCAATCTTCTCATCAGCGCTACCACCATCATCCATACCTAGCGCTTCACCCCAGACAGGCATTGTGCGGTTGCCATGAGCCTGAACCACACGTCGACCGTCAATGATTTCGGTCAGCATGACGCGTGGCATCCGCCCTTGGGGCGAGCGCGAAGCAATTGTTCTTAGATCTGGGGTTGCGGGATCGTACTGGTCTGCCGCCCTAACGTCGCCGTCGGGTCCGTGACAGGCGACGCAGTGAGCGTCAAAGGTCGCTTTGCCTTGCGCAATGATTTCTTCTGGGTCTGGTTGTTTTTCGCAACCGGCTAGCACAATGCCAACCAGGACAGTAAGTATTGTTGACCGACTCATGAGACTATCTCCATTTGTATTCGAATTCCCGGGTATTTGAACAACGATCGATGCCTTCTATACAACCATTGCCTACTCTAAACGAATCTTGACCAATTGACCCAAACCTATAGAAACGGTTTCGTGACTTTATTGGACTCCATCCAACAGGACATGAGTAACCACTTTAGGTTCATTCCCATGCGCTTGACCGTGGGTTCAGTGAAAGAATAACCGAGGTTTATGACGCCCTCCTCCGTTCGCTCGGATAGATAGAAAACCAAAACATCTCGAGTGAAAACATCATGATGATTATTGATAGGCCAATCAATGTTGGACAGTGTGATAACAAACCGTCTCTTGTCCGCGTCTCTGGTGGTGATTTCGAACGAACCGCCCTGATCATGGATTGTATAGCCCTCGTAACGTTCATAGGGCTCATCTCGGCCACCGCTAACGCCGGGAATATCAACATAACATTGAAAAAGCCGCGCCCGATTGAGTTGATAAGGAACCTGAGTATCAAGACCGTCCCCTTGTTCGGGATGACGAGAAACGAACAGTTGTTTTTCGCTTAATACATACTCGGTGGACATATTCCTGCAGCCGCCCAACGGACTCGAGGAAAACTGACTGGCTTCTCGCACAAACAACACCGAACAGTCCGCCTCGCGTTCAGATATAGCTTTTATCGGATCGTCACCAGAATCGACGTACACATCCATTTGCACGCCCTGCTCTTCATTATTGGCGAAGACGACAAATACCTTACCGGTTTCAAAAACGCGTCTTTGTTCTGCCGTATTCCCATAGCGATCAACATTCATCGTCATCTTATCCGTGACCTTGAACACACTTTGTGGACTGTCCCGGGAACCGGATAAACGCTTGATTCCGATCTCTCGTCGTTTGTGAATTTCTGCTTTGGGCAACCCCATACGACCGTCGAAGTACACTTGGTTGTAGTTGTCATAGACGCCTGGCAACAATTGGGATATTACCTGAGCATCACGCTCATAGCGGGTGCTGTCTTCACCTTGGGCTGAAGCCGTACCACCGCAAGTGAAAAAAACGTATGAGGCAATCAAGAGCGCACGGAAACTAAACAAACGGTATCTCCTGTTGGGCTGACTATTGATAATAGCACCAGTGATAAACAACGAGGATACGGACAGTCTAAATCACAAGCGGGTAAGGATTAGTCGTGGAAACTACCTATGAAATTGGAGTATTTGTCACCATTCACTAAACGGTGCACCGCTTTTGGCGTTTTTCATGTACTCGCGTAACATGGCAACGAGCCCCTTTTCCCGTGGTTTGTTACTGAATCGTTCCAAAGTCTTTCTTTGCCAAACAGCTGGATTGATTTTTTTGTTGATACGCTGGCGAATGAGATTAAGCAAATGTGTCGATTCTGCCTCGTCAACGCCGAGTTTACTTAGACCACGCTCTGCTACAGGCAGCAGTCGCTGACACAAATCAAGGGCTGTGACGGTTTCTGGAGAAATAGAATCTAACTCGGGCCACAGTAACTCCGCGTCTAGACCACGCTGGGCGGAACGATAAAAATTGTATTGGGCGTATCGAAAAGGCAATGCCGGCAGCAACTCATCTATTTGATCTCGTATACCCATTGTGAGTCCCAACAGAAACGCAGCGTTGGCCATCACGTCTACCGGCGTTGGGCCGGATGGCAACGCTCGAAACTCAATCCGCAAGTGCCCTGAGTTCGAAGCATCGTACACTGCCCGATTCCAGTTCCAGATTGTGCCTTGCTGTAGACGTAGTTCGGCCAATTCTGGAACACCACCGTCACCGACAATAGCCAAAGGGTCTTCGCTGGAGGTCAAGGGAATGAGAATTGGATAATTCAAACAGGATTCCGCAAACAGCTCGTAAGCCCCATCTCGGACCCAACCTTCACCAAACGGTACCCTCGCCGCCCTTCGCCATTCATGACTATCGGCACCGCGTGTATCAACAGACTGTTTAAACAATGCGATTCGCGTCTCATCCCAAAGATCGTGCCCGAACAAAAACGGGGAATTGGCAGCAACCGAGAGGGCGACAGGGGTCATAAGCTGCGCCGCGTTATAAGTTGCGGCAAACTCTTCGGGATTCACCCGCAAATGTAGCTGGAAGGAAGTGTTGGCACCTTCAACGGAAAGACCTTGACAGACTTCATCGAGCGGCTCGGCCCCATCTATTACGATGCGCAGTTCGCCCTTTCGGATGCGCTCTATTCCCTTGGACAGCGCGTGGTACCGAGGTAAGTCCGTCATCGAACCAGAATCGAGTTGTTGCTTGCTAAGTGTAGGAAGAATGCCTATACCGACCGTTGTACCACCGTAAAGCTCAGCTTTTTGATCAATGGTAGCGAGCGCATGCTCTAGTTCTCCCTGCATCGCGGCAAATGGTTTACCCCGTGCCGGCACCGGGGCGAGATTGTACTCGAGGTTGAAACGATCCAGTTCAAGCTGCAATTGGGGATCTAAGGACTCGGCTAAGACCTCGCGATTCAAAGGCAACGCCTGACCGTTGTCATCGACGATATGTAGCTCAAGCTCGGCTCCGAGACTGGGTTCACCAACACCGAAGCCAGGACGCTGCAACAATAGTCTAAGCGCCCTGAGATTTTCGCGAAGCTTTGCGTGGGCATGATCGAACTCATTTTCGGTAAAGTCACTTCGCTCGATGGACAAACCCATAGAACCACCTCATCACGGAATGGTGCCCCAAGGCTAAACGCCATCTCTACTAAAGTTAACTGTGACAAATACGGATACAAAAGTATCGAAAGTAGCCCCTTTCCATAGGTGCCGGTCACCGACTTATTTGACTTAATCGAACTATCAACAAGTGTGATGACTTCAGCGATAAGCACCTGGTTCATGTAGTTTCTCAGGTTATCCCGCCGAATCTATCCGGACTTCAACTCTACCCGGCGAATTCTCTAGCTCGCTAGGATTCTCGGTGTTTTGTTTTAAGATTCTCCGATCGGTCAGAAGGCACTCCATAGCGCTGCAGGATACTGGAATTTCTCTTTTCGACTTTGTCCGTCTCCAACACAATCATTTGCCCATCACGACTCTGGAAACGGATGAATTCGTCGCTGGAAGAGTCGACGATTTTCATGAGGTCTTTTAGATTTCGGATTTTTCGATCCTGCACCCGGTCGATGATCAGTGCCCCGTAATCGTGGTAACCCTGATTGACCCGGTCAGCAAGCACTTTTTGTAATACCACGACCTCGGACCGAGATGCGGTGCGAATCTCGTTCTCATAGACCGCCACGATTTCGGAGGGCGCCTCTTGCCACCATTCGGACCCCCAGGTCAATAAGAAGTCGCGACTGAGGGGAACGAATAGCAAACCACCGTAAAGATAGTAGGTCGGCTTAACGTCATAAGTATCCTCAGCAACCAAAAAACGGGGTGGCTTCATGGGTAGCTCTAGGCTCTGCACCACACCGTCACGAAGTACTTTGACTGGCATGGTTTCACCCACATGACGCCGAGCAACCTGATAGGCAAGATCGATCCGCTCACCCTTGCGAAAACGAATGGTTCCGTCTGCCGCAACATTTTTTCCATCCAATGCCAGCAGGACGTCACCCTTCTCAATAGCCCCCCACGCCGAACTTCCGTGAACAACGCCGGTAACGAGAACACCTCCGTGGCTTTTTGGACTTAAGCCAAGGGATCGGCGATGGGCCCTGGACTCAAGCTCCTGAGTCACCACGCCAAGATCAGGGAAACCATCGTGGACGCCATCCTCCATATCGCGCAAGAAGTGCTTCACCACCGGCGCTCCAATCATATAGCCAACGTTCTCGGCATCGTCCATGGCCTCGAAAGCGACACCGATTAGCTCCCCATCTTTGACTACGGGTCCGCCGCTGTTACCGGAGTTGATTGCCGCATCGATCTGAACGGCCAGCAAATTACGCTGACTGTGAGCATACGGATGCATCTCGATCCTCGAGACAATACCCTCGGTAACCGACAATCGATCACCGCCAATGGGAAACCCTAGGGTTGAGACACGCTGCCCCAAGGATGGAAGATCTCCAATGGGGAAAGCCGGTGCAGCGCCCGAGAACTCCGGATCGTCTATTTTCAGAAGCGCGAGATCGCAGTCGTGACCGACGCCTTCTAAGACGGCCTCGAATTTGCGGGTCTTACCGTAACGACGAACCTCGATAAAAACTTGGTTCTGTACAACGTGCGCATTGGTCAACACCCGCGCCCCACGTGACGTCAAGACGATGGCGCCCGAACCCGCCGCTGAGTCCGGCCCCAGGGTCTGCCAGGGTTGTTCGTAATCCGGCGAATCCGAGGTGGTCATGACTTTCACCACCGAGCGTAGTATGGACCGCATTCTTACGCTTCGGGTCTCACCTTCACCCGGCTGTGCGTCTGCGCTAGATGTGCTGTCGTCGTCCATGCACCAATCATCCGCCGTCACCAAAACTAAACAGTGACACACTTCTGACTGCCATGGAAGGTCTATATTGTTCAATAGATTCGCGTGGCCTAAATCACAAATGCGCCAGGGTCATTCACGTAAGCGGTTCAGAAGACTATGGTTTCACCGCCATCCGCTCACCGCCCAGACACGTTGAGTGTTCCCTGGATTAACGCAACATGGTAGCAAAGGCCGATGACTTGTCGCTGAAATTTTCCAACGTCTTCTTTAGCAAATTGCTGGTCAGCGTTCTCAATCAATAACGATGGTGGTATCCCTCGGGCTTGGAAAGAGTCAAATAAGTCGGCGACCGGCACCTGATTCACTCAACCAATTATAATTCAGTATGAAGTCGGTGATCTTTTGTTCTCGACGCGGTGGAAATCAACACCCGCGATAAATTCGCCGTGGGGTGAAGGCATATTCTGACTATGCAGCCGCGTTGGGATTGATTAAAGTACCGGGAAATGACCCAATTCGAATTCGTTCTGGTTTTCATCTCCATCGTGGCGGCATTCGCGGTCTCGGACATACTCGCCAATTGGGGCGAGCAGATCCGTTTGCGGCATCGTGTCCGCCACTATCCATTGCATACCGCATGGATGGGGTTACTGCTGTTTGTAATGATGCAGGTATGGTGGTCTCTGTGGGGCCTTAATGAAAAAATGGGGTGGACCTTTGGTCAATATTTAGCGTTGGTTTTTCCCTTCCTCACCCTAGCGTTAATGGCCTACATCCTCACACCCAATCTCGACGACGAAGAAGACATAAAAAAACACTACTTTGAGACTTCCACTTGGTTTTTTTCACTTGCCGCAATCTACCTTTGCGCCTGGGCGTTTTATACCTACGTCATTGTCGGGAAACCCATCAGTGAACCAGGCAGTCCCTATCGCTTGGCGGGTACAATATTGATGGTCGTGTTGGCGGCCTGGCAAAATGAACGTGTCCATATAGCTGCCGTGGTGCTGGCGTACTTACTCATGGGTGCATGGATTGCCACGGTTGTGCTCTAGATCGTTGTAGCTCCAACGTACCTTTGATGATCAGCAATTACTTGCAGACTGAAACTTCCTTTTCAGACATGAGTTGTTTCGCCCACACGGGATTAATTTCATAGAATCGGCACATCCGAAGCGCAACGGTCTCGTGGTCGTCCCAACTTTCTGCCAAACGAGCCGCACGCAACCATATTCGGTCCCACTGTGGCGCAAGTGTCAACGCAGTCTCTACAGTGGCCTGGGCCTCAGAAAGGTTGCCTGACCTTGTAGCGTTTCTTGCGCGAATCATCAAGTCGAACGCACGCCGTGCATCATAAACGCGTCTAAGATCTTCTACGGCAGAGGGAGACGAAAAATCGATCCGTAGGTTCACATCCAGTGGCCAACCCTCCGGATGAGAGACAAGCAATGCGGCGGAAGTAACACCAATGGTTTGTCCACCTGCCGCATGCCCCGCCTCCAAGGCGACCAACAAGCGATTTGCCAACGGACCTTCTGCATCTTCAAAAGCATCGGCCATGTCACTCAAGACTTCTTTTGACCAAAGTCCGTTCCCCTGTATGGATACCCCATTGCTCAGCAAATGCCCGGCCCACGGACCGGCCTCTGCCCCAGTGTGAGCCGCAACATTCCCTAAATATGCGACAACACCAATTTGCCGAAAGGTCTTGTCTTGACCATCGGAAAATTTTTGATCGTTAGCTAAGGCTTGTTGCAACGCTTGAGCAGCATCTGACTCGTTCCGCAACACATCCAAAATCACCTGTTTGTGTATGGGGTTTGTCTCAAACTGCGAAACACCTGCACCGACACCGGCTTCAGCAAAAGGAACGCTAGCGCCAACCGCTAGATTGTGAGTAGCCACCGCAACACCACACTCCCCGGTATCACCATCACATGCAGCGATCGAATAGGTAGCCAATGCCTCGGTGGCTACCAGACTCAGGGCAACACTAACTACGATGAACCTCATTTCTTCTCCTTCCCCGATAGCAGGTGCCCATAATAGGTGCCGGTCACTTGCATTTCTTGCATTGTTCACCCTTTTTGGCGTTATTAGGACTCGTTGATTCGCCACAACAAAAAACAAGTCAACCATCTAAACCATCCGCCTGTTCATCTCCTGGATGACTCATTTGACCCAACCATAATGTAAGAGATGCAAGATGACCGGGCACCTTAAGACAATGGATATCGCTTTTATTTCAATTGCTTATGCCATGTACCTCGAAAGATACTGCACTCCAGGGTGAACAACAAAGTGCGGAAGAAATGAGGGGTCAGAGCGAAACTCTGACCCCGCTTTCTGACTGGAGAGGGGGAAAAGTTAACCCGCAGACAGAAATTTAGAACTTAGACACCAATCGGGGATTCCGAAACGGATTCAGAATCGATACTGCACTGATGCGACAATGCGTCGCGGTTGTTCCAAGGTACCGATGATTATGGAACCCGGAGCACCCACCTGTGCCGTACCAGCAAAGTTGGGAAACTCTTGGACATCAATGTAATACTCCTCATCAAACACATTTTCGATGTGCAAATCAAACTCCCAGTTTTGCCACTGCACGCCACCGCCTATGTCCAAAACGGTGAAACTTGGATTTTCCCAAAATGGAAAGTCATCTCCTGGTGCGTCGAAAAATTGGGCATTGGTCGCTGCGTCTGATTTATACCGAAACTGCAAGCGGCCAAACGCACGCGCACCGTTGTTGAGCTCCTGACTGTAATCCAATGCGACGGCGGCACTGACATCAGCGGTGTTCGGTGGTGTCATTCCGGATATATCGACGCCGTTGGTTGGTGAAACCGTACCGCTGTCCCATTCGGCATCGATCAAACCTATGCCGGCAGAGACACTAAAATTCTCATTCAACGACCACAGCAAATCGACTTCTAATCCAAACTGTTGAGAATCACCGGCGTTAATAATGCCCTCAACGATGGTCCCGCTGGGGTCGGTGGTCTGGAGTTCAAACTGGCGATCTGAGTAGTCAATAAAAAAGGCTGCTGCGGTGAGTATCACCTGATCGTCTTGCAGCCTACCCTTGTATCCAATCTCGAGTTGCGTTGCGGTCTCCGCCTCATAACCAAACAAAGCCGAAGCACCGGTGAAGTTGGTCAAGTTGAAATCACCCGGCTCGAATCCTTGGGAAACCAACCCATACACCATAGATCTATCATCATCAAAAAACCGAGCCAAGGAGGCACGAGCCAAAAACTCGGTTTCCGACTGACTTCCCGACAAACCGCTATCACGATTCGTACGATCACTTTCCCATCGATCTAGACGAATGCCTCCTGCAATTTCAACATTGTCCCAACGATAGCTCACGTTTGCGAAACCCGCGGTTTGGGTACGCTCACGGACGGAATTTTCGAAGGGTAACGCCACAAGAAGCGCCGACTCAGATGCATCAAGCGGTGGCGGAGCGGGACCGGCGGTAGGGTCTAGGAAACCAAAACCCCCACGGACCAATAATTCAGAGTCGATATCTCTTTCATAGTTCAAATAGTACACACCCGCTTGCCACTGAAGCGCGTCATCACCGCTTGATGTAAAGCGTAACTCCTGTGTCAGTACATCTAACTCTTGGGGTCGAAACAAATCAATCACAAACTCTTGGGTATTATCTAGATCTGTCTGTCTATCAGAGTCCGTTGCCGTGTAGGAGGAAATTGATGTAAGGGTTACATTGTCAAACTTATAGCTAAGTTCTACCGATCCGGCGACGGTTTCTCTCTCATGTCGTGGATTGAAACTGGTATCAACGACATTGGTGTATTCGAGATTTCCATCTAACTCCACATTCCACACATTGTTGGGCCCGTCGAGATCGTTGTAGCGAACCGCAGCATACAAAGACAGTCGATCCGACAGCTCTCCTGCTAGGGTTGCACGTATCCCGGACTGGTCGGTTTGGCCAACATCCGGATCATTGGTATTCACACCGCCATTTTGTCGAATAGAATTTGGATTATTGAGGAATGAATCATCGGTCGCGGAAAACGCAAACAATCTTGCAGCCCAGGTCGTTCCCAGTGGAATATTGAGCTGCGCCTCCCCATCTAGGTAACCGTCTTCACCGGCACGCAGCTTCACACGACCGGAAAATGCTTCAGGGTCGGGTCGTTTTGTTACCCACTTAACGGCACCACCAATATTTGAACCTCCGTACAAGATCCCTTGCGGTCCTTTCAAGACTTCGATCCGTTCGAAGTCGCCAAAGCGTGATGAAGCATCAGAAAATATCTGTACATCGTCCAGATAAAAACCAACGCCCTGTGTGTTACCAAATCCCCCAAGGCCACGTATAGAGACATTCGGGAAGCCATCCAGTCGTCGGCTCATATAAAGGTTTGGTACGAGTAACCCAAGGTCCTCGAGGCCATTGATGTTAGCTCGTTCTACAGCCGCTTCGGAAAACGTGGACACGGACTCCGGAATTTCCAAAACGTTTTCTTCACGCTTTCGCGCCGTGACTATGATCTCTTCGAGGATGTCTTGTTGGGCGACAGCCACTGGGCTTGTTAGCAACGTTAATGAAGGCGTTACTAATACGGTGACCAAAAACGCTAACATGACACGCACTGTTTTTTTGGAGACAGGTACGCCTGAGTGAATAACACCCGCAAACAGCCAGCATACGTCTTTATTCATTGCTTTCTCCCCCGTAGTATTTTGGTATTGGCCATCGATCAGGGCGCAAGAGGACTTGCTTTTTTTGGGCTTGTTAGCCGGAGGTGGCAGCCTCCCAAGCGTCTTGCACATCCTTCCATGTGACAAGGGCAAGGGTATTTCCCTGCTCATCAACAAAATTCAATGGGCCAAGAAAGGTCATGTAGAATTCGCTGTCTTCCGGAAAGTAGGTGTGTGTATGAAGAGCCTGGCAAGCCTCGTAACCGTAACCGGGTGCCACCGCGGTATCACCACCATCATCGGCACCACCACGGACATCCATGCGACCTTTAGTCAGTAAGTACTCGCCTGGGCCAATATGAACATGAGGCGCAAACGATGACTTTGCAGGGCATCTAAAATACGCTGTCCAGGCACCCATCTCGGGAGAAACGTTGAGCAACTTCCAGGTAATGCCACCCTTACTCAAAGCTTCTGGGAAATCGGCCCACTCGACCTCATTCATTTGCACGTACCGTCCCTCCACGGGGTCTAGGTGTAAGGGCATACTCATGATTATTCTCCTCTAAATTCTTAGTGATGCGTTGCTTCTTGCACGTTGCTCGTGATCAGAGTGATCGTGTGGCGGTCTCGGGCTATTCCTCACCCAATGCCGCGCACAGAGCGGCGGAAGTACTCGGTTCCAAGATTTCGATCCAGTACCCATCTGGGTCTCTGATGAAAGCCAACCCCTTCATTGATCCGTCGTTGGGTCGTTTAACAAACTCAACGCCGAAGCTTTCGAATCGCGCACACGCAGCCTCAACATCTGGAACTGACAATCCGATGTGACCAAAACCACGTGGATCATCATTGCCGTTGTGGTAACCACCGAAGGAAGCATCGGTTTCAGTGCCCCAGTTGTGAGTCAACTCCAACAAAGCCTTTGGTCGAAACGCATACGCACTACGTTGCAGTGGGTCGCTTGGTATGGGCCCATCTTCCGGTCTGACGTAACCTAGAAAGAACAACGTGAATGACATTGTGGGAAAGTCTAGCTTTCTCAGAAACGTCATCCCCAACACGTTTTGATAAAAGTCCAAAGAGCGCTGAGGATCTTTGATGCGTAACATCGTTTGATTAAAGACATAGTCGCTGGTTTCAGGCAGGCAGACTGCTTCGCCTTCTATGGCTCTAAGATCGGGTGGACCCACTGACATTCCCGGACACCTCGAGGCTTGAATCAACGAGTCTCTACCACAACCGCCGTAGTTGCCCCATTCCCTGAGGCCCTCGTTGAATTGAATGACATTGCGCTGCACAACAGCCAGCGGCAGAGTTTTTACTCGACTCCTCGAGCATTCATACCAATGTACCGAAGATCGACTGACAGGGTTTGTCCGTGGGTGTAATCACATTTGGTTGGGGGTGCAAATAGCAGGTAACCGACTTATTTTTAGGACTATAATTATTG
Organism: Pseudomonadota bacterium; assembly: GCA_039029655.1. GTDB lineage: Bacteria > Pseudomonadota > Gammaproteobacteria > Steroidobacterales > JBCCFQ01 > JBCCFQ01. Next base: position 15,472 of record JBCCFQ010000016.1, read on the forward strand.
CATTGCCCCGGAAGGATGTAGGGCATCGCAGATGTATCGCTTCGTAATCACCGTTTTGGGCGGGGGGATGCCATGACCAACTCAGATACACACGCCAACGTATTCGACTGGCGCGCAAACAAAATTGCAACCAACCAACGATATGATGCATGGGTTGATGTTCTAAATAGGACCTATGGTAGCTGGGACATGCCTGTAAATAGGCATCGTGACTACTACGCATCGTTGACGACAAAAATATTCGGCGACTTCAGTATCACTGATTGTACCTGCGACCCCTGCGCCGGAACACGCGCACCGGTCAATATCTCGCGGGATAGTCGCGAAGTTCTCGCGATACAACTGACATTGGATGGTTTGGAGCACATTCGTTTCGGAGATGATCAGTATGTGCTCGAGGGGGGCGATATTATTGTATGGGACAATACCCAAAGAATGACTTTTGAAGTTCAGGAAAAGCTACACAAAATTTCAGTCATTCTCCCACTTCAACGACTCAAGAATTGGATGCCTAATAAATGGCACTCCATTCCTCGCAAAATCTCTGCCACTTCTCCAAAAGGTGCCTTACTAACCTCGTATGTTATGTCTCTAATGGAAAACGACTTTGGCAACAGCGGCGCTGACGGGGACGCGCTGTCGGAAGCGGCAATAGCTCTATTAGCCTGTGCACTGGATCACCGGGCCTTAGACTGTTCGGCATCGATCAAAGAAAGTCAGCTCCAGCGAATCAAGTACTTTGTAGAGCAGAATCTGGACAATCCTAAACTGACACTTAAGGCAATCGCCCTGGCCAACAAGATATCGCTTCGATACTTACACTGGTTATTTGAATCAACCAACAAAACGGCCTCTCAATACATCTTGGAACAACGCTTGGCCCGCTGCCGGCGAGACTTGATGAACCCTCTGATGCTAGACCGCACAATCGGCAGCATCGCACTGTCGTGGGGGTTTAACGATCCGACGCACTTCAGTCGTTGTTTCAAGAGAGTCTACGGCAAGAGCCCACGGGAACTCAGGTCGAAGGCATTGAACGGATAGTCGGCTTACCCGCGCCTAAGGAGTTCAAGCTGAAGACGCCTTCCACCTCCGTGGGCGCACACGATGCCGGTTAGATAGAAGCAGTATTCTTATTAGGTGCGGCAACTGATTGGTCAAGCGCACCCAGGCAAGATTCTCCTGGGGAGGTTGACCGGTGGGTTCCATCGTGAACCTACATAAACGGTGTCGTGATGTTGCTGGACCCATTCAAGAAGCGATCCGTTGCCACTTCAGATTCATCCCCATGGTTTTAGCCAGGCCCGCCGGCACCTTACGACAAGCGGATATCGTGGTGATCAATCATCCTCAGTTTGGTCGTTGTACTTAGCATCTTCGTAGTCTCCTTTCCAACCACTGTCCGACAGCCCTGCCTTTCCAGGCTTAGATTCATTGGGCCCACCATCGAAGCCACTTATGTAAAGTATCCTGGTTTCGCCCAAAAGACTCACCTGAGCTTCGTTCTCATAGACTGCTTCTAGCAAACTTCCGTCCGGAAGTTCATCGCCAATGCGGTAGTTTGCACCACCCGGATTGTCAGCATCCGCAACTGACGCCATGGCGCTGTCTGGCTGGGCACTGACGATGGTACCCACCAGCCACACGACCTCACTCCTTTGCTGGTCAAGCTCAACGTTCTCCGCAATCGAAGAAGACAGGTTTTCATCCTCAAATTCCCTAGGTTGAGTCGTCTGCTCTGTTTGGGGCGACGAGGTATCTGCCACCATTTCAGACTGACGATTTTTCCCGTCGGTCAGGATCACGGTGGCCCCAAAAATTAACGCGGCAAGGATACCGATCGCTGCAACTACTTTGTGATTCACTTCCCTCTCCGCAGTTGGAATTTAAGTTTCTATCCTATTCAAACATTGTTTCAGAAACATTGCATCGACTAGCAACCATCAGCGAAAACAAAAAAAACGAACAACCTTTTC
>JBCCFQ010000017.1:0-17297 GCA_039029655.1 Pseudomonadota bacterium
CGAACTGAAAGTGTTCAGCATTGCTACTGACAAAACGTCACTAAGAATAAAGATAGCTGCGCTCTGGCCAGGTGTCCTCCTGTGTGGTTTGGCGGCAATTGCCGCTCAATTCGGCGTTTGTATGGACTGGCTATTTAGGTCGATGTCGGAGGGAACCCTTTATCAGTGGGAAGCATTTTTCAATGACTGGTTTCTCCTAATAACGGCGGTCTTCTTGGGCTTCGAGTTGGTTCGATATGTGGTTATTAAGAAATTCTCTTGGGCTTTGGCGGGAGACGCGGTCACCAACTTTGTCACTCAGGCCATGTATTTGGTGCTTAGCTTCTTCATCTATGGTGCCTTTTACATCGCGGCCTTTTTTTACTTTTACCAATTCGCGCTGTTTGATATCCAAATAAGCTGGGCAACCGTACTGATCGCGATTGTCCTGGCTGATCTGGTGTACTACTGGGAACACCGTTTCATGCACCGGGTTGGTATTGCCTGGGCCACACACACGGTCCACCACTCTTCACCCCATTTCAATATTTCGGTGGCTTACAGATTTGGGCCCATGGACGCATTTTGGCCAGTGTTTTTCCACGTACCCCTAGTTCTCTTAGGCTTCAATCCATTTGTGGTCTTTTTCGCAGAGATCTTTGTGCAGTTCTACCAAATACTCCTGCACACCGAAGCCATCGGCAAATTACCCAAGCCCATAGAGAAGGTCTTCAACACCCCTTCACATCACCGGGTACATCATGGTTCGAACAAGGAATACCATGACAAAAACTATGGCGGGATCTTTATTATTTGGGATCGCTTGTTTGGCACGTTCGAAGAAGAAAAAGCCAAGGTGAACTATGGAATTACGCAACCTGTGAATTCCATTAATCCACTGACTGTCTTTTTCCACGGTTTCACACGTTTGTGGACCCAACTCAAAACGGCGAGAGGAATCAAGTCCAAACTCATGTTGCTGCTCAATCCCCCAGGTTGGTCCCCAAACATGGTTTCCCCAAGAGAGATATCACGATGAAGTTGTTCAATGGAATAGTAGTTACCGGGGTGCTGATGCTTGGGTTGGCCTTTTTAGCCTCACGGATTCCAGTCCTGGCGGCCAGCGAAACCGAGGGTGCCGAAGACCAAGAAGCCATACCCCAAATCCAGGAAGGACTTCGTGTGGAAATCAAAGGCGTTCGAAACAATAAAGGCGTCATTGTCATCGCGGTATTCGATCAGGCGCCGCCTTTTGAGCAGTACAAGTACGAAGAGTCCATTGGATATCAAGAGGTAGCGGCGGAAAAAGGGAGTGTCTTGGTCACCTTCCCTCGCCTGATCGATGGGCCTTATGCCGTATCTTTGTTTCACGACGAGAACCAAGACAGTGATTTCAACATGGACGGCTCCTACCCAACAGAAGGGTACGGGACCTCCAACGCCAAGGATTCAATGCATGAGCCTACATTCGACGAAGCGGCTTCCTCCAGCTCGCACATCTCTATAAAAATGCACTACTTCTGATTGAAAAGCGTGGGTTCGAATAATCGATAGATAAAATCAATCTATTCAATCATAAATATCGATTTTACCGATTACAAAGTTGGGAGTAATGTGCCCTCATGCATTACTCACCCCAACAAAGTCGACCATGCTCTGACCAAACAATAAATTGTCGGACGAACCAATGATCGACTGCAAACAGGAGTCATTTCATGTTGAAACATAGAAATTGGTCCACCTTGTTGTTGGTTGTTATCCCCTTGCTTGCAGCTTTATCACCTGCCTTTGGCAAGGAGGACACAACGTCCAATGCGTTTTGGTGGCCGGAGCAACTAGACCTAAGTTCCCTTCGACAACATTCCGATGAGTCAAATCCCTATGGTAGCGACTTTAACTACGCGGAAGAGTTCAAAAGTGTCGACTTAGGCGCCCTCAAAAAAGACATCGAAGATATCATGACCACATCCCAAGACTGGTGGCCCGCCGACTACGGTCACTATGGTCCGTTTTTCATTCGTATGGCTTGGCACAGTGCCGGTGTATATCGGATTCATGATGGGCGCGGTGGTGCCAATGGAGGTCAACAAAGATTTGAACCGTTAAACAGTTGGCCAGACAACGCAAATCTAGATAAAGCACGACGGCTCTTGTGGCCCATCAAACAAAAGTATGGTCGCAAGATTTCTTGGGCTGACCTAATGGTGTTGACGGGTAACGTCGCACTTGAATCTATGGGTTTCAAAACGTTTGGTTTTGCCGGTGGTCGCGAAGACGACTGGGAAGCTGAAGTCGTGAACTGGGGCTCTGAACAAGAATGGTTGGCTGACGAGCGCTATAGCGGTGATCGTGAACTCGCTAAGCCTCTGGCGGCAGTTCAAATGGGCCTGATCTATGTTAATCCCGAGGGCCCTAACGGAAATCCTGATCCTTTGTTAGCCGCCAAAGACATTCGTGAAACCTTTGGTCGCATGGCCATGAACGATGAAGAAACCGTTGCGCTGATTGCGGGCGGTCACACCTTTGGCAAAGCCCACGGTGCCCGTAAACCGGAAGGTTGTGTTGGCCCGGAGCCGGCAGCGGCGGACATTGAAGAACAGGGTTTTGGCTGGACCAGTAAGTGCGGCTCTGGCAAAGGCGCCGACACCATTACCAGTGGCCTCGAAGGCGCATGGACGGTCAGTCCCGCTCAATGGACCACCAACTTTTTGGACAACCTGTTTGCATTTGATTGGGTACAAACCAAAAGCCCCGCCGGCGCTACTCAGTGGATTCCCGCAGATGGTCAAGCGTCAAACTTAGTACCCGACGCTCACGATCCTTCAAAACGCCACGCGCCCATCATGTTAACCACAGACTTGGCGCTGAAGTTTGATCCCAGCTACAGCAAAATCGCAAAGCGATTCCAAGAAGACCCGGAAGAGTTCGAACTGGCCTTTGCCAAAGCTTGGTACAAGCTAACTCATAGAGATATGGGACCAAGAGCTCGGTACTTAGGTGCCGACGTACCGGGCGAAGAACTGATTTGGCAGGATCCCGTCCCCGCAGTGGACCATCCGCTAGTCAACGATGGTGATGTTGCTAACTTGAAAGAAGAAATCCTGGATTCTGGACTCACCACCGGTGAGTTGGTTCGTACGGCCTGGGCTTCAGCTTCGAGTTTCCGTGGAACCGATTTACGGGGTGGTGCCAACGGCGCCAGAGTTCGACTGGCCCCTCAAAAGGACTGGGAGGTTAACGACGCTGATGAAGTGGCTAAAGTCGTGAAGCGCTTGGAAGGCATACAAAAACGCTTTAATCGTAAGCGCAACGGCGGCCGAAAAATCTCCCTTGGGGATCTCATGGTTTTTGGTGGTGCTTCGGTTATTGAACAAGCGGCCGCAGCTGCCGGTCACCAAGTCACCGTGCCCTTCAATCCTGGTCGCACCGACGCGTCCCAAGATCAAACTGATGTATCCTCCTTCGCGCTATTAGAACCAGCCGCGGACGGGTTTAGGAACTACTACAGCACCGACAGCTACCGATCTCCAGCGGAAATGTTGGTAGATAAGGCCGGAATGTTGAACCTGAACGTACCGGAAATGACTGCATTGGTTGGTGGACTTAGAGTGTTAGGTGCCAACGCCAATGGTGTAAACCACGGTATGTTTACCGATAAGCCGGGTACGTTATCCAATGACTTTTTCGTTAACTTGCTCAGCATGTCCACCCAATGGACCAAGTCTGACTCGGAGCCAGGTGTTTATGTAGGCACTGATCGCAGCAGCGGAGATCAAAAGTGGACCGCAACGCCTGTTGATCTGGTGTTTGGCTCCCACGCCGAACTCCGATCCGTGGCGGAAGTCTATGCATCCAATGATGGCAGCAAACAGTTTATGCATGACTTCATTACAACCTGGGTTAAGGTAATGAACCTTGATCGTTTCGATAATAGCTAGGATTGACACTCCAGCGCATTGCATGGACGGCGCCTTCGGGCGCCGTCTTTCGTTGTGACTTGTTCTCTCAAACGTTAGTCTGCTCTTTTTAGAAAACGGAATCCGCAAGCAGTGCCAGAAGGTCCAGAGATGCAACGAGCGGCTGATGAGATTGCCGCGGTGTTGCTAAACAAAAAAGCGCAAACGGTGTCTTTCGGCCTGCCAGCGCTGCAAAGGTTTACGAAAAAGTTGGCTGGGCGGCGCGTTACGTCTGTCACTTGTCGTGGCAAGGCGGTGCTTATTGGCTTTAGTGGTGGCCTAACCATTTTCACCCACAATCAGTTGTATGGTCGCTGGTACATGGAACCTGTGAAGCAGCGACCAAACACCAAACGCCAACTGCGCCTTTGCATTGAAACCAACAAACACGCAGCGCTTTTGTATAGCGCTTCAAACATAGCTGTTCTTGATCAAAACGAACTAAAGCTTCACCCTTATCTATCAAAGTTAGGACCTGATGCGTTGGATTCGACGTTTAGCGCTGCGCAATTGTCAAAGAGACTAAACGACGTTGAGTTTTCTGGTCGTGGTTTGAGTAGTCTGTACCTTGATCAGGGGTTTCTTGGGGGAATCGGCAATTACCTCAGAAGCGAAATACTTTTCAAAGCGGGGATCAATCCAACGCTTAAGGCCAATGAACTCAGTGCCGTCCAACGGGATAGGCTGGCCAGAGTATCCCTATCATTAACCCGTCGTTCTTATAAAACTGGCGGAGTCACCAACGACCCTAAGATCGTTAAGCAGCTTCGTGGGAGCGGCGTGCCCTGGGAAAAACTCAGGTTTTTTGTTTTTGCCCGTGCCGGCCGCCCCTGCCATGTCTGTGGCACCAAAGTAAGAAAGACTCAAATGGCAGGGCGACGCCTCTATTTTTGCCCAAAGTGTCAGGCTTAGCGAATCAAAGTCTCTGATTTTATTGGAGAAAAACCGCCCTTATTTTGTTTAGCCCGAAGCTGTGATATTCCTTTAAGTCTAAATGGCCTTAGGAGTTGTCATGGCAAAGACCGCCACAGAAAAAATGCGGGATAAGAAGCAGTCCAAAAAGGTAGTGCTGGACAAGGATTTCGCAGGCATCAGGGCGGGGCAAAAAATGTTGGTGGGTACCCCGCAAATGATGGACGCATACATCCGAGACATACCCTACGGCGAGACCCGGACCATTCATCGTTTGCGCAATGAGCTTGCCCGTCAAAACTCTTGTGATGCCACCTGCCCTGTTTCCACGGCCATCTTTATACGGATCGCATCCGAAGCAGCGTTAGAGGCCATGGCTGAAGGCAAACCTTCCGACAAAGTCATGCCATTTTGGAGATTGCTGACCTCCGAGGACAAGATCGCCAAGAAATTGGATGTAGATGGTGACTGGATCGACACTCAACGGCAGCTAGAAAGTGCAGGATGAGCCGGTCTGTGTGATCCTTTAGCGCTCAGTGGAGTTGATTTAAACATCTGTTTATTCTAGGTTTTTTCTGTGCCATTGCGTCGAGGGGGTTGACCCAATGCTCAAATCCTCTAACAACGTGTATACTCAAAGCCAATGGGCTACCGGTGTCTCCGGTCTCGAACATAACAACATAGCCAATCTGTTTAAGGAATCGTGTCATGGCATTAGCAAGTCTTAGCAATGTATTGAAAATCTTCGGTGGTGATGAACCCAGCGATGAGGAGAGACAGCAACTCTTTAAAGAGATCATGCTAATGACCCTGGCAAGGGCCACCAGTTCGGATGCCAACATAGAAGCCGTAGAAATCGAACAAGTGCAATCCGCGGTGAAAGAGGCCATCGGCGAAGAAATCAGCACCGCCGACATTCGTGTAGCGGCAGCTTCACAGCTGTATGAAGACGCGCCTTTAGACAAGTACCTGTCTCGTTGTGGCAAAAAATTGACCGCCTCTCAGCGGGCACAAATCGCCAATCGATTGGCAGACCTAATTCGAAGCGACTCGGCCGTGCGTTCAATGGAAGTGGACTTTTTCAATTCTGTGGTTGAAGCCCTCAAAGTGACGCCGGCGCAGATCGCCGGGCTCGTCGAGGACTAAGGCCCGGTCGCCTGGTCAGACTCATGACGGGCAAATACATATCTGGTGAACAAGCATTGCGGGCCCTTAGGGCCCGTAATGACGTTTACGATGTGCTACTCGAGCATGGCACATTAGAACTCGGTCTATACCAGCCCCACCTAGAAGATCCCCAAAAACCTCACGATCAAGATGAGGTGTATATCATCGCTGAAGGGCATGGAAGGTTTCGTCTCGGCACAGATGAAATGGAGTTTGCGCAAGGCGATCTTTTATTCGTGCCAGCGGGTGTAGAACATCGCTTCGAATCGTTCTCGGAAGACTTCTCAGCCTGGGTGGTTTTTTATGGACCAAAGGGCGGAGAATCAAATAGATAGCATTACCAAAACCACCGTGTAACATGGTGGTAACACTCGCTAGACTTAACACCTAAAACCGTCATTTCTCTGTAACTTTTCCGTCACATTGCTCTGGTTAGATACGCCTCGAGATGCCCTCTGAGAAGGGCATTTAATCGATTAAAAAAAACTCTTAGCGCTGAGGCCAGCTAACCCATGAGAAACCAAAAACAGCTTCGTCGAACCACGACTCAAGCTTTGACCGCCGTTTTCTTAACATTTTTCTTTAACTTAAGTTTTGCCCAGGAAGAGGCTGCTTCAGGCCAGCTATTGGGTAAAGTCATCGCCCAAGGGAGCGAATCTGCTCTAGCCGGTGCCTTGATCACCGCAGTGGGTGTCGACGTAGAACGTTTTGCAAAGACTGACGCTGAGGGGAACTTCAGTATCGAGCTTCCTCAAGGCACCTACGACCTCACAGTAGAGCAATCGCAATTTGCTACTGGAAACTTTTCTGGCGTGAAGATTGCGCCAAACGTTTCCCAGGAAACTCGTCTCATATTAGTCAGACGACAAAGCCAGGCTGCTGGCATTTCGAGTCCAGAGATCGAAGAAGTTGTGGTGACCGGTTCCTACGTACCCAGGGGCGCAGATTCTGAACGCTGGTCCGAAAACATCGTAGACATCATCAGCGCCGAAGACTTCGCTGTCACCGGTGACAGCAGTGCTGTGGACGCGTTGGCCCGGGTAACAGGTTTAACAGTTGTTGGCGATAAATATGTTTATGTTCGAGGACTAGGCGAACGCTACTCAAACACCACGTTTAATCGCTCCGCGCTTCCCAGTCCCGACCCAACACGACGCGTCATTCCCATGGACCTCTTCCCAACAGGTGCGTTGGAATCAGTGGATATCCAAAAGACTTATGCAGCTCGCCTACCGGGTGACTTCTCCGGTGGTACCGTGCAATTGAAGACTCGCGGGGTTCCAGATGAAAGTCGAAACAAAATTTCCATCAATATCGAAGGAAACAGCGAAACCACCGGTAATTCCGGCCTAATATATGAGACCGGCAGCAGCGGCTTTCGTACCGAATTAGGCTTCGATCAAGGAGATCGATCATTCCCCACCGTCCTGAACGATATTACCCAAAACGGTACACGTTCTCTCAACCTTGCAACAGATGCAGAGTTACTGGCAGCAAGTCAGTCTTTGAACAGAGACTTCGATACTAACCTGGAAGATCTACCGGCTAACTATGGCCTTGAATTCTCCAAAGGCGATCGCTTTGAAGGTGAAACCAGCTCCTTGGGTTACTCCCTGGGCGTACGCTATGACAATGACTGGGTTCAACGTCGCGAAGAGCGAGCAACCTTTGGCCTAGATGGTCAAGGTGGTCTTCGAACCCTGGACGACTCGACTCAATTCAGAACCGAACAGACCGTTGATCTATCAGGCATCTTGAACCTTGAGTATGAGATCAATGACTATCACTCCCTGCGCAGCGTGACATTCATAACCCGCCAAACGGAAAACCGCTTCGTAAGGGAAGATACGTTTCTTTCAGAAAACGACATCAATGTCTTAGATTCCACCATTGAATGGGTAGAGCGACAGCTCTTTACTCAACAAGTGGGTGGCAATCACTTGTTTGAAGAAGCCGGTAACTTGGAATTGGACTGGCAAGCCACGACGGCTCGAGCCAATCGAGACGAACCCGATACTCGCTTTTATCGCTTTGAACAACAACCCAGTGAAAATTACGCCTTTTCCGATACCGGTCAGTCAAACGAGCGAACCTGGGAATCATTGGAAGATGATGTATGGAGTGTGGGTTTCGACTTAGCGCTACCTATACAGTTCACCGACAACGTATTTACCACTCTCGAGGTGGGTTATGCCTATCATGAAAAAGAGAGGGTTTCGGGATTTCGACGATTCCGTTTCTTGAGCGACTTTTCCCAGAATGACTTACGGGATGAATTGTTTCAAGCTGATCCTTCCGACATATTCGCCGATGAAAACTTAGGCCCAGATCTTTGGGAGCTGGTAGAAAATACGTTGCCCACGGACAACTATGTTGCCGAGGAAAAAATCGCGGGCTATTACATCAACACCGATACCGATCTCGGAGCAAAGTGGCGTTTGTCCCTAGGCGTTCGTTTGGAAGATTCGCTACAAGATGTGACGACATTTGAATTGATCAATCCAGATCAACAAACGGTCGCCACCCTGGACGAAAATCAAATCTTACCTGCGTTAACTGCTACCTATTCAATTAACGATGACATGCAGCTTCGCTTTGGCGTTAGTCGCACGGTCAATCGTCCTGATCTGAAGGAGCTGTCGGAGGCGCCTTATATCGATCCAGAAGAGCGATACACAGTAATTGGCAATCCGAATCTACGTCTTGCGAAAATCGATAACTATGACATTCGTTGGGAGTGGTACTTCAATACCCAAGACAACCTGCAGATCGCCGCATTCTACAAGGAATTCGATTCGCCAATTGAGCGAGTGATTCGATTGGGTGGCGGTGGTGTCAGAAGTTTCGCCAATGCAGATTCCGCAGAAAACCAAGGTGTAGAATTCAGCTTGAGAAAGTCTCTTGGGTTTATCAGTGAGGATCTTTGGGTGAAATTCAACGGTGCTTGGATTGATTCTGAGATTGATATTGGTAACGCAGGGGCGCAACAGACCAATCAAACTCGCGAACTTCAAGGGCAGTCTCCCTGGGTTGCGAACTTTCAACTTGGGTATGACAACCCAGAACGGGACATCCAAGCGACGCTTTTATTCAATATGGCTGGTGAGCGCATTACCGATGTTGGCACCCAAGGGCTGCCGGACGCATTCGAACAACCGGTGGAAAGCTTGGACTTCAACTACCGACATGCCTTCAACATTGGCAAACAACAGCTGCGCGTAAAACTAAGAGCACGCAACATTTTGGATCCGACGTTTGAAGAAACCAGAGGCGACGAAGTACAACGTTCCTACAAAAAGGGTCGCACCGTTCAGCTTGGACTCGATTGGGAGTTTTAACGAGAGCTAACTAACTAAGTAGTACAAACTTTTTTTAGCAATGGCCGCTCTTCTAAGGAAGAGAGCAGCCACTGCTCTAGGGATTCTTTTGTCTAAAATTTGTGGAGTGGTACATGAAAAACTCAAATCTAAAGCTGCTGACACTGCTACTAGTGTCACTAACAATCGCCGCTTGTGGCGGTGGTGATAGCAGCCCGGACATCATTCAGGTAGACAGCCCGGGGGGCGGAGACAGCAACCCGCCACCGCCGGATGATCCACCTGATGACGCTGGAGATCCGTTTCCGGTGAGTGATTCATTCACCATGGGGACTAATAATTTCATCGCCGATCCAGGATTGGCAGCCAGTGGTGTTCCCACGGATTTGTCACCCGATTTACAAGGTGCAAACTTTGGTTTTGAAGCAAGTTCTGGGGATATCCAAAACCCTGCGTTTCAGTTGCCCGCGACTTTGGGCCCTAACTTCCAATTGGTTGACTATATAGGTGCTTTCGCCCAAGACGGCACCGACAATTGGACTGAAGGTTGGACGGTTTCTTTGAACGGCAATACCACCGTTTGGGAGCCCGCCCAAGGCGGCACCCTGGCCGGTGCAGTACCTAGCGCTAATGACACCTGCCCCGTGGGCACCACGGATATAGGTGACACCAACTTGCCCGCTGGTTTCAACGGCAACATGGACTTGTGTCAATTGAATCGTCGCTATGACACCGATGGCTCAACCTTAGACCTCACCAACGATAACGTGTATGTATTGGCCAGTGGTTTCCCAGGTACCTACATTGGCAACGGTGAGGCGGCCGACGGTGACATCACCAATGACGTCACCGTTACCCTAAACATTGAACAAGGCACTCTGATCCTGGGTTCAAACCAGGAAGCTTTGGTCATCACTCGTGGTTCAAACATTCAAGCCACAGGTACCGCAATCGATCCAATCGTTATGACCTCTAACGACCAGTTCAGTGACTGGGTGCAAGGGTCCGACGGTACATCAGGTCGTGGTGAGTGGGCCGGTCTAGCTTTGATGGGTTACGGGGAATCCAACGAGTGTGGGACGCCCTGCGACGTAAACGCCGAGGGCAACATTGGTGCCTACGGGGGTACTAACAATTCCGACAACTCTGGATTGCTACAATACGTTGTTATACGCCACGCTGGTAATGACATTGACGGTAACGGTAACGAGCTTAATGGCTTAACCTTTTTCGCGACCGGTTCTGGAACCCGTTCAAGCTTTGTTCAAGTCCACAAAGGTCTAGACGATGGTGTTGAGCACTTTGGTGCCAGCGACTTCATGGACCACGTGGTGCTTACCGCTAACCGAGACGACAGCTTTGACTGGGGTCAGGGTTACACCGGCGGTGCGCAATTTGTAGTGATTAAGCAAGCGGCCGACGACGCGGACCGTGGCATCGAGGCTGATAACGATGGCGATTCGCCGGATATTGCACCTCGCTCTAATCCTACATTGGCGAACTTCACCATCATTGGTGATCCCAATGGTGACAGCAGCGCCGACGGTGTCTTATTACGTCGTGGTACTGGCGCACAAATATATAACTTCCTAGTTACAGGATTCGCAGACGCGTGTCTTGACGTTGACGGTGCAGCGACGGAAGCACTATTTGGTGCCAACGACGGCTTACTGCAAATCCACAACACCATACTTAATTGCCCAACTGCTGTTGAGATTGAAGATGACGGTGACGTGGCCGGTTCTGCGATTCAGGCCTGGTTTGACGCCGATCCAAACAACAGCGTTTTTGATCCAAACTTAAACGCTAACGGTACGCCAAACCCAACCAGTGGTGCAGGTAACCTTTTTGTGACCACCGACTATGTGGGTGCGTTCGCGCAAGACACCGAAGACAACTGGACTGAAGGTTGGACAATTTCTGTCAACGGTAATAACACGGTTTGGGAACCTGCCGTCGCACCCGTAGCTGACGGAACCTGTCCTGCAGACACCACACTGAATGGTAGTCAGACTCTACCGGCTTCCGTTGGTGGCGGCACCATGGACGTCTGTCAATTGAATCGTCGCTATGAAACCGATGGCTCAACCCTGACTTTGACGGCAGACAACGTTTACACCTTGGCTTCGGGCTTCCCTGGTACTTACATTGGTAACGGTGAGGCGGCCGATGGCGATGCCACCAATGACGTTTCTGTCACCTTGGTTATCGAGGCGGGCACCTTGCTTATCGGTGATAACCAAGAAGCATTGACCATTACTCGTGGCTCCCAAATTCAAGCCAATGGAACGGCTGCTGATCCTATCGTGATGACCTCTCGTGATCAGTTCGACGCGTGGGTAGCTGGCGGTGACGGTACCTCTGGTCGCGGTGAGTGGGCCGGATTAGCGTTGATGGGTTATGCCCGCTCTAACGAATGTGGCACGCCATGTGACGTAAACGCCGAGGGCAACATAGGTGCGTATGGCGGTACGGACGACACAGACAACTCCGGTTCGTTAAATTACGTTGTTATTCGTCACGCAGGTAACGACATCGACGGCAACGGGAACGAACTTAACGGTTTGACCTTCTTCGCCACCGGTTCTGGTACCCGATCTAGCTTCATTCAGGTTCACAACGGATTGGATGACGGGGTGGAGCACTTTGGTGCCACCGACTTTATGGATCACGTTGTACTCACCGGCAACCGAGACGATAGCTTTGACTGGGGTCAAGGTTATACCGGTGGTGCTCAGTTCATTTTGATCATTCAAGCCGATGATGACGCCGACCGTGGTATCGAGGCGGATAACGACGGCGACGCACCAGATGCAACACCAGTGTCTCGACCCACCTTGGCCAACATGACCTTAATCGGTTCTGGTGGTGCTGCGGATGATACGACCATTGGTATCTTGCTGCGCCGAGGTACTGGGGCGTTGATCTCCAACTCCATCGTTACCGGTTTCGACATTTGTGTCGACTTCGACGATGACGCAACGTTTGAAGAGTTCAACGCAGGCAACATTGCGTTTGAAAACTCTATCGTCAACTGTGCAGTCAACTTTGATGAGGAAACAGGGGACGATCCTCCGGCTGACGATCCTCCGGCTGCTGGTGACGATCCGTTTTTGGTGTCCGATGTGTTTAACATGGGCAATAACAACCGTGTGCTAGACGCCGCGTTGAATACCGATGCTACACCGGGCGTTTCTTCACCGGATCTTCAAGGTTCTACCTTTGCATTTACGGCAAGTTCGCCGGATCTCCAAGACGCGACATTTGCCATCAACCTAGGTGGCAACTTCGAAGCGGTAGATTACGTGGGTGCTTTCCCTCAAGACGGTAGCAATTGGACCGAGGGTTGGACGGTGTCTATCAACGGTAACAACACCGTTTGGGAGCCCGCACAAGGTGGTACGTTGGCCGGTGCTACGCCGACTGCCGATGACACCTGTCCTGCGGACACCACTGACATCGGCAAAACCAACATGCCTCCAGGCGTAGCTGGCAGCATGGATCTGTGTCAATTAAACCGACGCTATGACACCAACGGCAGCACTTTGGCTTTGACGAACGATAATGTTTACGTTCTGGCCAGCGGTTTCCCCGGAACCTACATCGGTAATGGAGAAGCGGCCGACGGCAATGCGTCTAACGACGTGACGGTTTCTCTGACCATCGAGCCGGGTACTCTGATTCTTGGGTCGAACCAAGAAGCTTTAGTGATTACCCGTAGTTCGACCATCACGGCGTCCGGTACCGCTGTGGATCCCATTGTGATGACCTCCAATGACCAATTCAGTGACTGGGTGCAAGGATCAGATGGTACCTCTGGTCGCGGTGAGTGGGCCGGTCTCGCGTTGATGGGTTATGCACGATCCAATGAGTGTGGCACACCTTGTGACGTCAACGCAGAAGGAAACATCGGTGCCTATGGAGGCACCAATGACGCAGATGGTTCAGGCACCCTGGAGTACGTTGTCATTCGTCACGCGGGTAACGACATCGATGGCAATGGCAACGAGCTTAATGGCCTGACCTACTTCGCTACAGGTTCTGCTACGCGCTCTAGCTACATCCAGGTCCACAAGGGTCTGGATGACGGTGTTGAGCACTTTGGTGCCACCGACTTTATGGATCACGTGGTATTGACGGCTAATCGCGACGACAGCTTCGACTGGGGTCAAGGTTACACCGGTGGTGCGCAGTTTGTAGTGATAGAGCAAGCAGCCGACGATGCCGACCGTGGTATCGAAGCGGATAACGATGGTGACTCACCTGATATCGCGCCACGGTCTAATCCTACCTTGGCTAACTTCACCATTATTGGTCGACCCGATGGAGACAGCGGCGCGGATGGCATCTTGTTGCGACGAGGTACCGGCGCACAAATCTACAACTTCATCGTGACGGGCTTTTTAGATGCGTGTCTTGATGTAGACGGTGCGGCAACGGAAGCCTTGTTTGGCAACAACGATGGGTTACTGCAGATCCACAACACCTATTTATTCTGTCCCGATGGCTTAGCCATCGAAGATGACGGTGACGTGGCGGGTTCTGCCATTCAGGCGTGGTTCGACGCGGATCAAAATAACTTGATTGCCAACCCGAACCTAACTTCTAACGGAACACCAAACTCAACCGATGGTGCCGGTAACAACTTTGTTTCTACCAACTATATTGGAGCCTTTGAGCAAGATGGGGGTGACAACTGGACCGACGGTTGGACCATTGATCTAAATGGTAACAATACAGTTTGGGAGCCAGCAGTGGCACCTGTTGCAGACGGTACCTGTCCTGCAGGTACCACCGTAACAGGTACCGAAGACCTACCTGCTTCTGTGGGTGGTGGCACCATGGACCAATGTCAGCTTAACCGCAGATACAACGGTGATGGTCTAATTCTTAGTCTCACCAATGACAACGTCTATATTCTAGCCAGTGGTTTCCCCGGCACCTATATCGGTAATGGTGATTCGGCCGACGGCGATACCACAAACGACGCGACGGTTATTCTAGAGATCGAAGCGGGCACACTAATTGTGGGTGACAACCAAGAAGCTCTGATCATTACCCGAGGTTCTCGCATCGAAGCGTTAGGTACCGTAACGGATCCTATCGTTATGACTTCCCGTGACCAATACGATGCTTGGGTTGCCGGTGGTGATGGTGCATCTGGACGTGGTGAGTGGGCTGGTTTGGCATTAATGGGCTACGCTCAGTCCAACGAGTGTGGTACGCCCTGTGACGTCAACGCCGAAGGTAACATCGGAGCTTACGGCGGTACCGATGACATGGATAACTCAGGCACCTTACGTTATGTCGTCATTCGTCATGCGGGTAACGACATCGACGGCAATGGCAATGAGCTTAACGGCTTGACCTTCTTCGGCACAGGTTCTGGCACCCGATCTAGCTTCATCCAAGTTCACAATGGATTGGATGACGGTGTGGAGCACTTTGGCTCTACCGACTTTATGGATCACGTTGTCTTAACCGGCAATCGAGATGACAGCTTCGATTGGGGTCAAGGTTACACCGGTGGTGTCCAATTCATGGTCATCAAACAGGCCGAAGATGATGCCGACCGAGGCATTGAAGCTGACAACGATGGCGATGCACCAGACGCCACACCGATTTCCCGACCGGTCTTAGCCAATATGACCTTGGTTGGATCTGGTGGGGCAGCGGACGACACCACCATTGGGGTGCTGCTGCGGCGGGGTACTGGTGCTGAAATCTGGAACAGTATCATCACCGGCTTCGACAAGTGTCTAGACCTAGATGATGACGCCACCTTCACCAGGTTCCAAAATGGAGACATCGCAATCAACAACGTTGTGTTGAGCTGTGACGTCAATTTCGAAGAAGAATAAGGGGTTAGCGGGGCGTCATAGCGAAACTGTGACGCCCTGAAACATTTCTGACATCAAAATGTAACAAAGACCGAATAAAACTATGGACATAGTGGAGGTAGTTAGACTTGTGGGGCACCCAGAGATGGAAACCGGTTTGGTACTGATTGCGGATAGCAATCCAATCACTAGCAAGAGTTTGGAACAACAGCTAACCAACGCTGGGTACCGAACCTATCTTGCGACAAATTTCTCGGAAGCGGTGGATGCTGTTGAGAACATGCGACCCCAACTGTTGTTGCTGGAACCGGACCTGGACGACCGTAGCGGGCTAGATCTCACGGAGGCGATCCGACGGGACCCAGTAAACTCAAGTCTCGGAATCATCATGCAAGGCGTTAAGGCTGACGAGTCATTGCGCATTGCTGCCCTAGACAGGGGCGTAGACGACTTCATTGCACGAACCTTGTCGGAAAAAGAGTTCTTAGCACGAATCAAAGCAACTCTCCGTCGGGTAAACAACCCAACCACGGAAAATCGTGTTCAAGTAGGGTCCTTGGTATTAGACATTGACAGCTATCTGGTTACGCTGGATGGTGAGCTACTGAACTTTGGCCCCACAGAGTTTCGATTGCTGAAATTCCTGATGACTCACCCCAACAAAGTCCACTCTCGGAACGATTTGTTGAAAAGAGTATGGAACAGTGACGGTACAGTTGGCCGCCGAACGGTAGACGTACACGTACGTCGACTACGATCGGCCCTCGAACATCGCGGTTATGATGTCTTGATACAAACTGTTACGGGTGTGGGTTATCGGTTTATGGCTGATGCTTTGGATAATAGTCATCAATCTGTCACGTTAGACAGTTAGTATGAATACCGCGTAGCTTCGAAGGCGGTCACCACGGGCTACGCTTTTCTCATACATTTCGCCGGACCTTTGGTCCGGCTTTCTTTTGAGTTTGTGACTAGTGTTTGTTGCACCGAGACGGATACGATACCTCCAAGCACCCAGCTTCGGGCTTCAGACTTCAGGCTAAGATGACCTTCCGAGGTCCGAGGCCCGAAGCCAGCGGGAAGAACGCGGTTAACCCAATAGAGTTGTTAATGAATGTTGTTCGAACGCTCAAGGGGTGACTCCATCTTGAGCCACTAGCCCCTTACTCGGTCGGAACATCGTCCTTCTTAATCCGCAGCTTCCCTCGTAGAATCACCACTGCCGTGCCGTTTCCGAAATTGGACTTTGCGTAGAATCGGAGTTTCCCTTCGGCGTTTAGAAAACGTCCACTACCCCCAACAATTTTTATTGGTCCTCTAATCACGCCATCGGCCGAAGCGGGCAGGTTTTCGTACTGGGCAAACAGCGCGTCACCATCGGACGCTGTGATAACAAAGAAATTGGAAGTCACATTAGGAGGGCCATCGTTAAATACCAAAACGTCTTGGATATTCAATCGTGCAATTCCCATGCGAGATGCCCTCCCGGCACCTTCAATTTCCACCAAAAGGCATTCAGGCCCTGCTTCAGGTGGAAAATCTACATCGCCACAGGGCGCTACGCCTGGTGGAACGTCGCCGACGATCCCGAAGACCGTGTAAAACTTGCCAAAAAAGTACCGAGTTTCTTCAGTGGCTTGACCAGCGGGCGCAAGGGCTAAAAGCAGCAAAAAGGCCAAAGTATTTTTCATAATCTTGTTTCCATGTACCTAATCTCAATGAAAACACGCGATCTTGCCCTCTCCGGTCCGCCACAATGGACATAAAATTCCGGTTTACAGCTCGGAATCCGTTAGAATGAGGTCACGAAGAGTTCCGAAGAGATCTCAAAATGAGCGGGGAAATCAAACGGATAACCCAGCTGCTTCAGCAAGGCAGGGCTGGTGATTCAGATTCTATGAATCACGCTATGAAGCTTTTGTACGATGACCTCTCCAGAATGGCGAGTAAGCATTTGCGTCAGCGTTACGGCAACCGGCTGGATGGCGCAACGCTAGAACCTGCTGCATTGGTTAACGAAACCTATTTCAAAATCATCAAGCAACGTGCCTCCTTTGATAATCGGGCGCACTTTTTCGCCGTTGCCACTCGTCTCATGCTGCGAGTATTGGCGGATTACGAAAGAG
>JBCCFQ010000018.1:0-16848 GCA_039029655.1 Pseudomonadota bacterium
CTGGGCTCTGGGCTCTGGGCTCTGGGCTCTGGGCTCTGGGCTCTGGGCTCTGGGCTCTCACAACATCGTCATCCTGCCGAAGGGCAGGATCCAGTAATACTCCGCCGCGAAGCGGCTCCTTTTGTGAAGCTAGTGTCGCTTCGCGACCATAAATTACTGGATCCTGGCCTTCGCCAGGATGACGGGAAGAACCTGACGCCTAGAGCCTAGAGCCTACTGCCCAATAACCGTATCCCCTCCATTTCTTCGCCCCCGCAGAAACACTTAGCGACTGCCAGACCCCTCCTATGTGAATCTTCTTCAAAATGTCGCGCCAACATCAGGTAGGGCCTAGTTATTTGGGTCCGACAAACTTTATACTGTAGACACCCCTAAACCACACTTGAGCATAATGGAATGTATGACTTAACGACCCTCATCGTAATCTCCTTGTGTCTACTGGTTGCTGGCCTCGCCGGCGGCTATTACATCGGCCGATTCACCGGTACTGGACGCAAAGCCGTAGAACTCGAATCAGAACTTAAAAACTCCCAGGACGACTTAGATAGCTACAAAGAACAGGTGTACGCAGAATTTGGCGAAACCGCCAAAAAGTTTGAAAGACTCCAAGACACTTATTCGGAACTCCATGCGCAGCTCGCCAAGAGCGCTGAATCATTGTGTGACGGAAAGTTGGCCGGATCTTTATTGGCAGCGCCGGTGGTAACAAAGGCATTGGAAGCTGAGGTCTCCGCGCCGGAAGACACGGTATCCGAAGATACTGAACCCACGGCTGAGGAAGAAACCGTAACAGAGGATGTGATGCCCGAGCCAGAACCAATGGAACCGGCAATCGATGAAGAAGCAATGGAAGAAACCGAAGCCAGCGCCATGACACCCGCCGAGACTCAACCACAAGAGTCAGCAGAAGAGGCTCAGGAAGAGCAAGCTGAAATGGTAACGGAAGCACTGGAACCCGAAGCGGTGGACGAATTATTGGATCGACAAACAGATTCGGTGGTCACCAAGGCTGACTTTGGCAAGAAAGACGCCGCCTAACCACAACAGATCTAGAACTGATACTTAGGGCGAGCAAAGCAATGGCTTTGCTCGCCCTTTTTTTATTTTTTCCAGAAGTCGGCATTCTTGATGCCTAGGGCCTCAGGGTCAAACTTGTACTCTGTGACACCGGCTTTGCGCTGGGCCTCGTAGTCTTTTAGGGCCGTTAGAGCGGGTTTAGACAAAAAGAAAATAATCAAAATGCCTACCACATTTAGCCAAGCCATGAGGCCAACACCCAGATCTCCTAAAGTCCACGCCAGTTCTGCTTCTCGGATTGAGCCGTAAAAAACTGACACCACCAAAACCACTTTAAGTACGAAAACCATTCCCGGGACCTTTACCGAACGGCGAATATAGGCAACGTTCGTTTCCGCAATATAGTAGTAGGCCAACAGTGTGGTAAACGCGAAGAAGAACAAAGCCACCGCAACAAAAGGCTTACCGAAACCCTGAAACACACTTTCAACGGCCAATTGAGTGAACGCAGGACTACTGATCTCCACATCGGCAGGCAGATTTTGCGCCAAGAAAGTACCAGCTTCCGCCATGTATTCGGGTTGGATGTTGTATGCGCCCGTGATGAGAATCATAAAGGCGGTGGCAGAACACACAAACAGCGTATCGATGTATACGGAAAAGGCTTGCACTAAACCCTGCTGGGCCGGATGCTGGACCTCTGCCGCAGCTGCAGCGTGGGGGCCAGTACCCTGACCTGCCTCATTAGAATAAACACCTCTTTTTACACCCCATCCAATGGCGGCTCCGAAACCGGCCATGGGTGTAAACGCATCCCCAACGATCATACCGACCACGCGGGGCAGTTCGGTGATGTTCAAGATGATTATGACGCAAGCAACAATAATGTAAGTCAACGCCATAAATGGAACGATGACTTGGGTAAAGCTAGCGATACGTTTCACACCACCAAAGACAATGAACGCAAGAATGATCACGATCACAGTACCTGCGGTAATTTTCGTTGTACTTAAGTTTCCGAACGCAGTGTCTACAAAATTTCCGGTACCAAACACTAAGGTGGTTGCCTCAGAGATGGCGTTAGATTGCACGGTGGGCAGCAAAATACCCGTAGCGATGATTGTGGCAATGGCGAAGATCCAGGCGTACCATTTTTGCCCCAAGGCTTTTTCAATATAGTAAGCCGGTCCGCCTCGGTACTGGCCATCGGACTCTTCTTTGTAGATTTGTCCCAAAGCAGCTTCAGTGTAGGCAGTGGATGCCCCCAAAAACGCCACCACCCACATCCAAAACACGGCGCCCGGTCCGCCGAACCCGATAGCGGCCGCCACGCCGGCGATGTTTCCTGTACCTACGCGACCAGACAAAGACACTGCCAGCGCCTGGAAAGTTGAAATGCCTTTATCGGAGCTCTTACCGGAAAACAGCAATCGCCACATCTCCCGGAACATCCGCACCTGCACAAACCGAGTCAACACGGAGTAAAAAAGACCAGCGGCCAATAACAAATAGACCAGGGCCGGGCTCCAAATCACCCCGTAGACTGCGTCAATGGCGTCTCGCATAAGCGTTACCTTTTTGTTCTTATTTTGAGCGGCATGTTACACGACTAAGCAGATAGAGGCATTTTTCGTTAAACAAGCAACATCAAACCACAGTAGTATCAGATAGTTACAGGATCTCGATTTCGGTTAATCGTTAAACCCTGGGACCCTGCTGCCGACACAGTGATGAGACCAATCCCTTAGAGTGACTACCTCATCCATGACCAGCAAGACCGAAGAGAAAGACTGGAAATCCTTGTACCGCGACTTACTACGGGAGCTGGAAGAGAAGGAAAAAGACTGGACCAATATAGAGTCTGTGTTACGCACCACCGTGATCAAACTCTCTTTGGCGGCTATGGGCCAAAGCCCGGCCTTAGACAAGCGCCTTGATCGCATCAAATCCGCTGCAAAAAATGATGCGCGCATGCAGACTTTGGATCGAGATGTAGCCGCACTCACCAAAGTGCTGACGCAATTGGATCTGGCCGAGTCGGAAAAAACACCCACTAAAACACAAGAGGCCACCCAACCCAGTCAGTGGTTTGTCGACCTGCTGATTAAGAGTCGATCAAAGTTGAAAAACAGCGAGGCTATGGAATCACTCATAAGAGAGGTGCGAGCAAATCAGTTGCCCTTGGAGCAGGCAGTAGCACGATTTACAGCTCTACTGCCGTCGCCGGTAGAACCCAAGAACGTCCAAGCAAACAATCCGTCTTCAGCCGCGGCCTTTGCAGATTTCATAAACAGCCTAAAGTTACCTCCGTCCCTGAGTCAGAGTCTGCCAACTGAGGCTATACCTAACCAAGACTATGAGCAAGTCCTCGCTCAACTCAGCGAGGAGCTGAATAGACTTCTGGTAAAATCCGAAGCAGCGACGGACCCTCATATTCAACAACCCAGTTCTGCCAACCTGACACAACTGATAACCCTGTTACTAAAGGAGTTTGAGAACACTCCAGAATTGAAAGATTCCATGGGGCAGATCTTGGGCAAACTAGACGACGGAGTAACGGACGAAGACTGGCCTGAATTGTTGTCTGAGCTAGCCGACTGCATCGCTGAAGCGATTCATGGTGTTCGTGCAGAAAAAACGGAACTGGAAAAGTTCTTAGACGAGGTAACCAAACAGCTCGCGCAGTTCGAAGACTGGGCAAAATGGAGTCAGACACAAGTTGAGCAGGGCCATGATGACAGTCTGGAACTTCAGGACGCCATGACCAGCGAATTCCAAATTCTGCAACATGACGTGGATGCCACTACTGACCTCACAGAGCTAAAGTCCAAGGTGACCACTCGTCTAGATGCAGTTGCAAACCAAATTAAAAACTTTCGAGAGCGAGAAGATACCAGACTCAAAGCCTCTTTGGAGAAGAACACCGAACTGACCAAAGAGATAGAAGGTCTAAAAGGAAAAACCAACAAGATAGTCAAGCTTTGGGGTCAACAACGTACTCGCCTCATGTATGACACACTCACTCGAGTCTATAGTCGGTATGCCTATGATCAAAAATTGATGGAAGAGTTCCACCGCTGGAAGCGCCATGGCGAACCTTTGGTGTTTTCAATCTGGGATATTGATCGCTTCAAGAGGATCAATGATACCTATGGACACAGAGCCGGCGACAGACTGCTACAAATGGTGGCAAAGATCCTGTCGGAAAATACACGGACCGAAGACTTCGTTGCACGAATCGGCGGTGAGGAATTCGTTATGCTTCTACCATCTACACCCTCGGACGTCGCATTGGGCATCGCCAACAAACTACGAGAATGCGTCTCAACCACGCAGTTTCACTACAAGGGTTGTCCAGAAGAAATCACCATTTCATGTGGTCTTACGGCTTTTAAAAAAGGCGACACGCCACTACAAGTTTACAATCGTGCCGACCAGGCGCTTTACGAAGCCAAGAGCAAAGGCAGAGATTGCTGCATCTCGGCCTAAATGCGATAACACCCTAGCCGTCATACAGTCTTAGAAGCTAAACTCCCGAGTAATCCAGATTACGGTGTCTTCTAATGAACCCAGTGAATTTGTCACGAATGCTCGCGGTAATTCTATTCGTAACGTCCTTTGTGTCCGGCTGCGCCGCCGAGACTACTAACCCCGTAGAGGTCTATGACCAAGGTGACCAGGTACACCACTTGGTTTACGTCCATAATAAACAAGGTGAAAGAGTCTTGTTACGGGAGCTTGTTTCAGACACGGACACCATCACGGTCTTGTATTTGTTCGGCGGTGGAGCCATGGGAGTCAAGAACAAGACTGCCGGGCTATGGTGCACTGACTCTTTTGAGGACTCTCATATTTTGAGAACTCTGTATGCGAAGTACAAGGACAAAGGCGTCAATTTTGTCGCGGTTGCATTTCCAGCGGTATTTCATACCCAATACATGGGCTACCCGCAGAGTGTCTTTCTTGAAGAAGCGGACAACTCAGATGCATTTAGCAACGCTGTAGATGCTTTTGTAGATTCAACTTATGCAGCTCACGAATTCGGCATCATACCCATTGAACCCTACTATGACCTTCGCTTTCGCCTATTAAGTGACCGAAGCGACGCTTACAACCAGCTCGAACTAACTCCTTGGGACGGGGCTTTTCGCAAAACTGACGAATCTCAAACCTATGGCGTACCCAGTTTTTGGATTCTAGATTCGCGAGGAAAGATCTTGACCAAACCTTTTCGCGGCAATATCTACCACGGACTACCGGAAACCTACTCAATTGCCTATACGCTACAGGATGTTGACGAGAAAATGGCATCACTCTTGTCTTCCATGTGACATAAGCAACAAAATTTTCAACCAAGGCATTGATGATCGCATTATGTCAATAGAACGAAAATCCGTAACCGCTATACTGATGATAAGAAAAAAAAGAAGACCCGGTTACACAGGGAATGCGGATACAACTACAACTCTTTGCGGCGACACTAGCAGCAACCATGGTGGCAGCGAACGCCGAGGATTCCTCTGGAAGGTCTCCAACTAACGCCAACTTTGGTGAGGCAATTGCCGCTGTGGCTAACGGTGCTGTCTTGGGCAGCACTAAATTCCTGGCGGACGTTGGTGATCCACGATCTCAACACATGCTCTCCACTGCCTATAGATTGGGAACTCACGGTGACGTGGATCAAGTATTGGCTGTTGTCTGGCTAAGGAAAGCCGCAGCCCAAGCGTATCCGGCTGCCTTGTCAGAAATGGCCTATCACTATCACACGGGCACACTTGGGTTCGAGAAGGATACGGCCAAAGCCTTGGATTTTTTCGAGCAAGCTGCAACGTTAGACGACGCTTACGCTCAGGCAATGTTGGGGCGAGCCTATTTGTACGGAGACATGGGGCTATTGAAAGACCCCGAGACTGCATTGCTTTTTCTTAAGCCCGCTGCCCAGCAAGATAATACCAGCGCCCTGGTTGATTTAGGACACATGTATCGCATCGGAAATGTTGTCCCAAGAGATCTCCATCAAGCTAAAGATCTTTATCAAAAAGCAGCCAATCAAGGTAGCGCCCAAGCACAACACAATTTGGCTACCTTGTTTTGGGAGTTCGAAGAGTTTAAAGATGAACCAAGTGCAATACATTGGTATACG
Organism: Pseudomonadota bacterium; assembly: GCA_039029655.1. Lineage (GTDB taxonomy): Bacteria > Pseudomonadota > Gammaproteobacteria > Steroidobacterales > JBCCFQ01 > JBCCFQ01. Next base: position 6,161 of record JBCCFQ010000018.1, read on the forward strand.
CAAGCTGTTGCACAACACTACGCACCGTCCTACTACAAACTAGGGGAAATCTATCGGCGAGGTGATAAAGCACACCGGAACCTTACCAAGGCTTTGGGTCTGTACCTACGTGGGGCTGATCTAAACGAACCATACGCTAACACCATGTTGGGTTATCTCTATGCCAATGGTGTCATCGTGAAAAAGGATGAGGATAAGGCCGAGACATACTACAGGGCTGGCGCAGAGCTTGGTCACGCCGAAGCACAAGCCCGTCTTGGCGTCATGTACATGGACGACGCGGGATCAGTCAAGGACGGACTAGAGTGGCTTCTTAAGGCCTGTGTCTCTGGCAACCAGCGCGCCAAAAATCATCTTGAATACCTAGTGCTGGAAGATGAGGAGTTCCTAAAAAACAATCCGAATGCCCTATCAACCATTGAAGCCGAGGCAATAGCCGGTTATGTCCATGGTCAAGTACTACTGGGTTGGCATGAGTACCGATCACCGGTTCGAAACTATAAGAAGGCACTCAATTGGTTTGAAATGGCGGCAAAACAAGATGATGCCGAAGCACAGTACGCCATGTTCTACATGCAGTACAACCAACAAGGCACACAACTGGACGCCGGGGAAGCTCGAACTTGGCTTATGGCCGCGGCAGAAAATCAACTTCCGGAAGCTCTATATGGTTTGGCCCGAGCGTATCACTATGGCAACAGCAAGATTGATGTGGATCAAGATTCGTCAAAGGCTGTTGCGTACTTTCGTCTCGCCCACAGTCATGGCGTCAGCCAAGCCGCCAATGAACTGGCATGGTTACTGTCAACAAACCCCGACGATGCGTTACGAGATGGTGAGGAGGCGATAAGAATCATGGAGGATGCCATCGCCGATCAATCACGCTCGGATCAGTGGGTGGACACCCTAGCCGCCGCATACGCCGAAGCTGGGGATTTTGACAACGCTATTTCTCATCAATTGGAAGCCATCACTCTCGCGGAACAAACACAGACCGATAGCGAAACACTGTCTGAATTTCGCCAAAGACTAGCGGCCTATGAAGCGCGCCAGCCATGGCGCGATGACTCGCTCTAGCGATTCTCCAAGCCATTTGCCAACAGCAGGTCTACCACACGCTGCATAAATTCATTGCTCGCGGCCAGTGAACTACACAAGTTGAGTCCCGTAGGAACTTCATTACTTTTGCCTAAAAAAATCCGTAAAGCAGAGCCGTTCCCTGCAACGATGTCTTCTGCAACCAGCGGGCTCAGCATACCGGCACACTCCATAACCGGAAGCTGTGCCACATTGTGCAAAGCCGTTAACAGTTTTGGACCTGCAAATTGAGGGACAAAGCTCCCGGTGTTTCTTCTAACCAACCGTAATGCCGTGTCCAAGTAAAACTCCAAGAAAGCGTTACCTTGTCGAAACATGAGAAAAGCATTGTGCACTTGGGTTACGTTGCGGAGTCTTTCTTTGTCTTTTTGTATCCACACCTCTCGACCCACGGCAAAGTCAGTCTCTGGTAACCGAAACTCATCCGGTTTGAACACCAAAAAGTCAGCGTCCAACCAAACCACCGTGGCATAAGACTTGAGACGACGTTTAATCCAGATCAGTCTAGCGATATCTGTGGCAACAATGGGCTGACCAAGGGTCTTCTCAATGATGTCTTCAGGAACCACGTCAAAAAACTCATCGTCCAAGAAATAACGGTCTACCCCAGCTTGCCGACACCAATCCTCCACCGTTTCGGTGCAGGCCCGAATCCAGTGGGGTACCTGTGGTTGGTGTGACTGGATCACCAGTAGCGGATTGGCTTTTTTCAACGTCGTAACCCCATCAATCGCTCAATATTCACATCCACCTGCCGATGATAATGACATTGCATCTTGTTGAGGAATCCCCTTGGTCGCTGCCGCTGCTACCACCCCCATCAGTGGGCTATTTGCTCGAGTTTATCGGGAGATTCTTGCCGACAGAACCCAGCTGCCCAGCATGCCTGATGTGGCTATCAGAATACGGGCGGCCATGCAGCAACCCAACTACACGGTAGACACCGTGGCGCGGGTGGTGAAGGCTGACCCGGGCACCAGTGCTTATTTATTGGCGGTGGCTAACAGCCCCATGTATGCACCCGTTAATCCCATCCAACGAGTAGAGCACGCCATATCTCGTCTTGGCGCGGAAACGACTCGCAACTTGGTAACCGCCCACGCCCTTCGCGCCATGTTCACTACTCGATCTGAGGTGCTTGCCAAGGTCATGCGTGTCACCTGGGCACGCAGCGCGAAACTTGCAGCGTTAAGCGCGATTATCGCCGAGCGCTGTCGTGGCTTTTCGCCAGATCAAGCCATGTTAGCAGGACTGTTACAAGATATTGGCGTTCTACCCTTGTTGATGGCATTGGAAAAACAGAAAATGAAAGTGCCGCCACCCGCTCGCATCATCGCCAGTGTTGAAGCGTTTTCCAGCAAAGTGGGCGCAGCGCTATTGGGTCACTGGGGACTGGAAGACAACCTGGTTGAAGTACCGCGTTCCAAGGGGGATTGGTTACGCAATCCCAGTGAAACTCCCGACCTAGCCGACATCATATTGATTGCCCGACTACATACCCTGGTAGGCACGGCGTTAATACAGACATTGCCGAAAATGAATGAGATTCCTGCGTTCAAGAAGCTTAATCTCGGTGATGTTGGGCCCAATGAGAGTCTTGAGTTTGTAAGGGAAGCTGAAGAAGAAGTCAGAGCCCTAATGGGCATCCTAGGCGTATAGAGATCATCTCAAGTCCTCGGCATGGCATAACTCCCGCTAGCCTGGCAAACCAGCCTTTCGTCACTGGTAGTTATCAAATCCACGTTCACAAAAGTAAGCGCCCTTCCCTTTTTCGCAATCTTAGCCTTCGCCAATACATCAGACTCTTTGGCGCCACGCATGAAGGTGGTGTTCATGTTTACGGTTGCGACGGGGCAAAACTCTCCCATGGCTGCAAACACTGCAACTACCATGGCGGTATCCGCCAAGGCCATCAGCGCCTGGCCCGACACAATGCCGCCCTCCCGGTTCAAGCCTCCATCAAAAGGCATTAGCAAGTGCGCGGAATCACTTGCAGTCTGGGTCACAACGGGCTTTAAACTCAAGACCCACGGTGCAAAGTTTGCTTGAAGTAACGCGTTAGCTGTATCCACCGACAAATCACTGCTCATGACTACCCCTTTTTTCAACCAACCCATTCTCCAGCACGGTCCATGTCTCACCGTCGCGAAACTGGTTGTAGGATACCTGGTCTTCAACAACAAGCACGGGAACCTGGATGTCATAAAGATGACTCGCCACGATCATTCCCACCGTCACATTCACGTCAACTTGTCCCAATATGATGGCTTTGGGCGCTTGATTCAAACGAACGGCTTCCGCTACACCAGCGGGCGTCCCAGCTGAGCCACGACTTCCGGGGAGTACCAGTAACTTGTCTTTCAATTGGCAACCATACTGCGGATGATGCCGGTCAATGATTCGCCCCTCTCGGGGGTCAAACCCACCCCAAAAACTTAAACGTTCATGCAAGACTTGAACGACACCGGTGACTGCGCCGGGATTGAGCACCTTTGCGACAACGCGAGCTACCATGGCTCACCCCAAACACGACAATCACGTCGAACTTCGCCTTTGATTGCCGACTGCACACAGTCCTCTAAACTGCCGAAAACCACTTCCACATCTAACATGCCCGGCGAGTAATACGCCCACTTTGCGGAGTTTGTCATGACGCGACCACGACACGCCTTGACCCGCGGTGAAAAATACGTGCACGTGTCCACCACAACGGTAACGCCAGCGCGATTCAGTGTTTCCATCCATCCCATGGCGGCCGCGTTTTCCGCCACAAAACGACTAGTGGACACATAAAACGTGAGGTCACAATGGATGCGGGCTCCATCCAATAGACGGACCAATCGTTCGAACTCCGACATAGAAAAATGGGGTGTTCCAACCGCAACCATATTGAGTTTGCCCGGACCGGCCGAGGATAGAGAATCTCTTGCCTCGACCACCTGATCTGAAGTCACCGAAACAGTCTCGGTAGGCTCACCACCCAAAAAGGCTTGCTCTATCGTATCTGCCTCTGGGGTAACGCCAATACCATGAAACAAAGCCACACCACCGGAAGCTGCCACTGCCGCACTTATGGCCTTTAAATCATCTTTGTTTGTCGTGGATGGCAAACCAGCAATCACAGGAGTCATGGATTGGCTTCGCCCACCAATGAGATGACCGAGTACATGATAGAAGGCGTCGTGCTGACGCAAAATCATGGGCAAGTTGCCAATATCAAACAATATCTCGCCTCGCCTACCCTCATTGGTGTGGAAACCAGCGTCCGGTACTCGCGCTACCAGCCCGCAGCAAACATCCAAGAAGTCTCCGTACTTGTTAGTGCGGGCACCCACTACGGAATTAAAGTATGTGACTGCATTGGATTCAGAGCCAACAATCTGATCACCGAACTTTGGGCCCGCCGGCAGTTGATAAGGTGCACAGGTCCATACAGGCTGACAACCAAGGGCTACATACTGTTCGGCCAACTCTTTTGCCTCGCGGTGAAACTCCGTTTCAGGGTCGCGCACATCTGTGTCACGCAAACTGATAGGAATCGTATTTGTCCAAGCGGGGATGTCGAATTGCGCAGCGTGCTGAACAAAAAACTTGGCAAAATCCAAATGAGCACGACCGTAGTAGTGACAGGAGTCAACGTGTACGAACTGAGCGTCGATGAGGCGAGGCGCACCTAACAACTCTGCCCCACGAACTACCACCTTCATCGCAAACTGAAGTGCCGGACCGCAATCTCCATCCAATAAACTCTGGTCTCGCGGAGAGAGCATCAATTCATTACCCATTGACGATCCAGACATTTGGTTTTGTTAGTTAGCCCGACGAGTTAAAATTCTTATCCCTGATGATCCAAAGCATCAGTCTGCTGATCATAGCAATCATGGCACATTGCGTGCAGCAAATTTGGCATGCCTCTACCTTTTCGCAACGCGTAATTCTCGTTGATGTATTCAATGGTAACGACGTGCTTACCTTGAATCACACCTTTGCACCAGCTACACAGGGTAATAAAATCTTCGGACTTTGTTTCAGTGTGATCTAGTATTCGCAAAGGGCTTCTTGAATACTGGGTTGTAAACCGATTAGCATACTCTGTTTCACCGTTCGCTAAAGGTGTAACCGTCGACTCCATGACTTGAAAAGTGGCAGGGGAATCGCAGCGAAATTGCCAAGTCACCGGTCTCTTTCTTCGATGGGCCACACCGATAATCAACTCATGCATCAGGATAGTGTGTTTGTCTGAAAAAAACTGCCAAATGGACTTGCTCAGCACACGTTCAGATTGCAGCGCAACACCGCCATTGTCATCGGCATAGCTGTCCCAATGTTCATTGACAAAAGTCATCTTCCCGTCTTTGTCGATACGGTAGGAAAAAGTGCGCTGATCCAGTACTGGGGTCTCAGAGCTCGTCATGTAGTGCAACAGTCCTTGGGTCCGGCGACACAGGCTCGATGTGGGTGCACAACAGAAGTAAAATTCCTTTATGGTCGTCCTTGCGCGTCGCGACGGCAGATTCTATCAAAGAACACATTAAGGGTGTCGATGCACTGCAGCTAAACGCTTGTCGCTACCCCAAACAAGATCACACACACGGGGGTGTAAACCATGAAAAATTTCCGGCCATATGACATAGAAACTATTGCGGTACATGGCGGTGAGACGCCGGACCCTCATTCTGGAGCTTCTGCGCCAAATCTGGTTATGTCTTCCACGTTTGTAGTGAATCAAGACAGCGGCTTTTCTGCGCACAATTTGGATGATGATTCCCCCTATCTTTATAGTCGCTGGGGCAACCCCACAGTGTCACAACTGGAAGCGAAGTTGGCCTTGCTAGAAAAAGGCGAAGCTTGCGCGTGTTTTGCGTCGGGCATGGCCGCCGCTGCATCCGTCTTCTTTACCGAGCTAGGTCACGGCGATCATTTGTTATTGTCTGATGTAAGCTATGCCGGTATTGCGGAATTGGCCCGAACAACACTGCCCAGAATGGGTGTGCAGGTATCCACCGTGGATATGTCCGATTTAGAGGAAGTAAAGGCCGCCGTCAAAGACAACACCAAACTCATTTGGATTGAGACACCGGTGAACCCCATACTGCGACTCACCGACATCCGGGGGATTTGCGACATCGCAAAACAAAACAACGCTAAGGTTGGCGTGGACTCAACTTTTTCCTCGCCTATAGGTACACAACCCCTTACCCTTGGGGTTGACTACGTCATGCACTCTCTAACCAAGTACATTGGTGGCCATGGTGACGCCCTGGGTGGCGCTGTTATTGCTTCGCGAACAAACATAGATCGGCTGCGGCTAGAGGCAGTGGTGCACTACGGTGGGATCTTAAGTCCTTTTAATGCATGGCTCATTTTGCGAGGCGCTGCCACACTACCCATTAGAATGAGAGCACACCAAGACAATGCCATAGCGGTCGCTTCCTACCTTCAAAACCACCATGAGGTCTTAAGAGTAAACTACCCTGGTTTAGAGTCTCATCCGCAACACGCACTCGCGAAACAACAAATGCAAAATTTTTCTGGGATGTTGTCGTTTCGAGTCAAAAACCCGGACCAAGCGCGGCACAAAATGTTGTCGTCAATGGATTTCATTCACTACGCGGTGTCCCTAGGCCACCATCGTAGTCTTGTATTTTGGCTCGGTACAGACGACTTAATGGAAAGTTCCTTTAAGTTAACGGGCAGGTCGTTGGAAAAATACAGGGACTATGCCGGGGATGGGATTTTTCGCCTCTCCGTTGGACTTGAATCCCCAAAAGACATAATCAACGACTTAAGCAAGGTTCTGTAGTACTAACCTAAGTTAGGCCAGCCGCTTATGTAAAAGAGCATCCATTGCTTGCCCAAGCATAGCTTATTATCTTGGTAACAATGCCTTCAGGGGATATAGGGCATTAGTTCTCATAGAAGAACTCCAGGAAAAGAATAATAATGAGAGTTACGGCCTTGGCGATGAGCTGGGCTTTGGGTATTGCGCTGACGGCGGCGGGTTTCGCACAAGCTTCTGAAATTCAGATACTTCATTCCGATATCGTTCGCGACGTTCGGATTGTCCACAAAGACCAGACACTAAACTCAAAAGATCTCCCACTTAGGGGACGTTTTGGTGTCCCAATGAATGTGAGCTTTTCAGCCCACGGTAGGGCGTTTGACCTGATCTTAGAAGACAATGCTAATTTACCAGGCGACCTACCCAATACCAGATTACTACGAGGCTATCTCACGACCCAAGAGAACTCCTGGGCAAGAATCACCATTAGCCCTCGGGGTTTATCCGGCGTCATTTTCGACGGTACAAATACTTTTTTTATTGAACCACCCGAAGAAAAATCGGGTCACAGTCGAGTAATACGCGCACAAGATATCCAGACTTCCGAGCTCGCCTGTGGCACACATCATACCGACTCGGACTACGACTCGTTGCTGCACACACTTGGAAAGCTGGCAGTCAAAACACCCACGGCTTTCACCGAACTTAAAGTTTCATTGGTCATGGGACAAAAGTATCGTCAAGACTATGGCAGCCAAGCACTACCGGATATGCTGGCGGCATTCAACGTAGTGGACGGAATTTTTAGCGAGCAACTCGGTGTGCAAATTACCGCCATCCCCACCGACATCACCTTGAATACTTCCACTGATGGAGAAAGAGCGTTGGAGCAACTTGCGGATCTTAGAGAACAAAGATTCGATCTACACGCGGCCGGCGTGACTCATTTATTCAGCAGCAAGAACATCTCCATTGTGAAGGATCAAGAGCAAAGGGACATCGTCGGCATCGCCTATGTGGACGTGCTGTGTAGCAAGAAATGGGGCGTCAGTCTCACCGAAGCCGGCTCACTACTGGTGCAAGATGCATTAGTCACGGCTCATGAACTAGGCCATAATTTTGGCGCAGTACATGATGGCGTGGAACCCTGTGGGCATGTCGCCGACAACGTTTTTCTAATGGCCCCACGGTACAATGGCGTTCCTGAGTTCTCACACTGCAGTCTCAATCTGGTGAAGACACGAATGAGTAATGCCGGTTGCATACGCTCCCTTAATCGAGTCGATGTGGCATTGTCAGCCAGTAACACAACAGTCAAAGCCATCATCGATGAACCTACACCGCTGACACTTCAAATCCACAATCGTGGCAGCGCTTATGTGCCGCAATCGGAGATCAATCTTGAAACAAACTCGGACTCCGTAAGTATTGACATAGGGGGATCCAGCAACAACTGCAGCCACACTGGCAGTGGCGCACGATGCATCATCGATAATTTGGTGGTTGGTACAACACGTACTCTAAGTCTCTCGGTATCGGGCAGCGTCCGTGGCACCCATTGGGTCACCGCGTCTGTGAACACACCAAACGATATTCTGTCCGGCAACAACGAGCTCCCCATCGCAATCAACGTCAGCGAAGGCGTGGACTTAAGTCTGGCTTTTGATAACGCCACCCAACAGGCTAACCTTAGAGACGATATCCAACTCAACCTAAATATTGCTGGGGATCAGAACCACGATGCCCGTCAAACTGAGATCAGGTTTACGTACCCCAACACTCTCTCCTTAAGCCAGTCACCCGAAGGGCTAGACTGCTCATCGACAACCACTGGACTGCTGTGTGATCTTGGTACCTGGCCTGGCAACAAGTCGGTTGCGACACGCCTGATTTTTACCTCAGACACCGCGGGCACCCATACCGTGACTGCCGTCATTCAAGCCGAACAAGTGGATCCAAACACACAAAACAATTCCACTTCAACGGTCATCTCTGTGGGACCTGAAGCAAGCTCCAGTACGGTGTCGTCGGGTGGGGGTGCCGTTTTTTGGTTTTGGGCGCTATTATTGTTGCTTCGATCCAATCATCTGTCGCGGATGACCAAAAGCTTATAGTAAAAAAACGAGAAGACTATCTTACATCTCGCCTTGCACCTTCTTGTGCCATTCCTAGTGGCGCGAGTCTTCTACTCGAAACTCTGGCTAAAAGCCTTGCTGATTATGCTGGCGGGTATGCTCATCGATCTGGATCATTTGTTGGCCACCCCTATCTACGATGCAGGCCGGTGTAGCGTTGGCTTTCACCCGCTGCATACCATCTTCCCTATCCTGTTGTATGTAGCACTGCTTGGATTCAGGAGGACTCGCCTAATCGGCTTAGGTCTGACGATACACATCGTGCTGGACTCACTCGACTGCCAAACGACCAACGGCGTATGGTTTGTTTAGAAAAAATTCCCATTTTTTCAATTACTTATTACATTTGCGAAAACCACTACGCCATAAATCGGTCTCATGTGTAACCAATGCTGTAGAACACGACTATAAGGTGGGTAAGCAAGCAATTCATGGAGGCAGCAATGCGAACTTTTTTCATCTCCCTTAGTTTGGCGATTCTCGCCTACACAGGTACCGCGCTCAGCATAAGCAAAGGTGAACTTCCCACAGAAACCGATTGGTACCTACATGTGGATCTAACTCAAATGCGCTCTACCGTCACGGGACAACACCTCATGGTATGGATGTCCGACGAAGTATTCGACGAGATTGAAGGCGATACCGGCGTGGACTTAGAGAAAAATTTAGACGGCATCACAGTCTTTGGCAATGGAGATGAAGAGAACGACGCCGCGTTGCTGTTACACGGCAACCTCAGCGGTTCACTGCAAGCCGACATCGTCGCGTTTCTCGAGTCGGAAACAGACACTCTAGTCAAAGAGTCAATGGGCTATATCGAAGTTTACTCATTCGAAGATTTGCACCTAAAGGACCGCAAGCGACGCCATCGACGCAAGTCCAAAAACGACGACGTCGACATCACTGTCACCGCAGATGACGGGGCATTTATCGCTTTTGGTAAAAAGGGACAGACACTTATTACCCAAAACCGAAGCTTGTTGGAAACCTGGTCTGACGCGGGTGGACAACTGTCAAACCGGAGCTCTAACCACAGTGGTGCCCTGTTGGTCTTAGAGGCTGACCGATCTTTGATCCAAGGCGGAGTAAAACGAGATATTGGCCATAGAGGACCGTGGAACTCTTCCATCGGCAAAAACATGGAGCAGATTGCGTTGATCTTATTTGATGAAGCGGGTCTTGCGGCGTTGGATGTCAACATCCTAACCAGCACGCCTAAGACCGCAGAGTCACTACACGATGTGGTGAAAGGATTGCTGTCGCTGAAATCCCTCACCCTGGATGACGAACCAGAAATCAGCGAGCTATTGGACGATACGGATGTTAATTTATCGGGGCAGACGGTGACCATATCCGCCCGTTTCGATCCGGAAACCTTGGTCAGCATTTTCGATTAACCGTGGACAACCGTTCCGAGAGGGACTTGATCCAGGAAGCAAAACAGGGGTCTCGAGAAGCTTTCACCGATTTGGTCAGGCTTTTCGAGACACCACTGTTTCGTTTTCTGTTGGCCAGAAGCATGACGCAACAAGATGCGGAAGACTGTTGCCAACAAGCTTTTCTCAATGCTTATCGTTACCTGGATTCATATGATGAACGCTGGCGATTTAGCACCTGGTTGTATCGGATTGCTTTAAGGACTAAGAAACAACCCTTGTCACAAACGCATAGCC
>JBCCFQ010000019.1:0-16795 GCA_039029655.1 Pseudomonadota bacterium
CGTCGACGCCTTCCAAAAATTTTTGACTCTCTGCGTAAATGAATTTCCGATATGCTCGCAAGGCTGTTACTGGAATATTCGTATTGCTGGCACGGGCTTCAAATCGACTTTGCTGTTTGTCTTCCCGATATAGATTGTGGGTTACGGTATCACCCAAATCCGCCAACACACTTCCGGTACGTGCCAAAACCTGCGGATCAATTTTGGTATTTAGGAAGTAGTTTCGATTAAGTACCTCTACACGATCCTTACTCTTACCCACCAAACGCACCACATCGACGCGCTGCAGTTCACGAAGAATCGTGATCGCCGGAACATCGCCACCATAGGTTCGAATCAAACTTTGCCAACTCGGAACATCTTCCGTGTTAAGAGATAACTCTCGTGGATTACCCTGGGCGTCTAGGTAGTCCCTATCGCTATGCCATCCCGTCAGTACCCGGGAAATACGATCCTGTTTATGGGTCGCCTGATCTTGCTCGCCCTCTAATAGCTTGTTTTTGATACGAGTGATTTCCTTGCGATCAAGACCAGTCAACAGGGCCGTGCGAGACACATTGGTGGGACGTCCCCTTAAACCGTGGTCCTGGCGAGTAACAGCCACGTAGACCTCTTTGGTCAGTTCCACAAATTCTCGGTGCATTACGCCATGCTTGAGCATCATTCTTACCACCGGCCGTAGCAAAACCCGACAAGCCGCCAAGGCGCTCTGTTTGAGCTTCTCGTTCATTAATGGGGGAGATTACCTCAATAATGGTAATTGTCAACAACAATACCATTGGTCACTTGCGAAAACTCGACACAATTATGTGAAAAAGCCCCGGGTTATCCGGGGCTTAAGAATTGGGTGCACAGGACTATTGATTTGCATGGCAAGCAGGTTAAGCCGTCAGTTTGCGTTCAGACCCAAAACGAACAATCGACGTCGAAAAAAGGGGCCCGCCGGCCCCCTTTCATTTTTGCTTGGTCAGCTCGGTTAGCCCACGTTCACCGTCTGAATGGTGGTGTACTCCGCCAAACCATGGACATTAAACTCTGTCCCAATACCTGAACACTTCACGCCACCAAATGGCGCCATGGGATTCAAGGTTCCGTGATGATTCACCCAAGTCGTTCCGCACTCCAGACGTTGGGCCACAGCCTTGGTTGCGTCAACATCATCACCCCACGCTGAACCTCCAAGCCCAACATCCAACGCATTGGCTCGCTGCACGGCTTCGTCAACGCTTGAATACTTAAGCACCGGCACAGCAGTCCCAAACTGTTCTTCTTTCACAATACGCATATCGTCAGTGGCATCCGCGATGAGTGTTAGAGGATAGAAGTAGCCTGGGGCATCATGATCTGGGTCACCGCCACAAACGACACGTGCCCCAGCCGCTTTGGCGTCCTCCACCATGCTGCTAACCTTGTCGTATTGCATTTGATTGGTTAACGGTCCAATCAAATTGCTCTCGTCCATACCATTACCCACCGGGATGTTGCTCATATAGCCCGAGAGCTTCTCGCAGACTTCATCATATTGATCTTCGTGGACATAGAGTCGCTTCAAAGCAGCGCAAGTTTGGCCTGCATTGATAAAGCAACCCCAAAAAAGTTTTTCCAACTTCGAATCGATATCAGTTCCAGGCAATATGATGCCAGCATCATTTCCACCCAATTCCAAGGTCAAGCGCTTCAACGTATCCGATGCGCTATTCATCACATGCTTACCCGTGGCCACCGAACCGGTGAAAATAATCTTGTCAATATCCGGATGGGTGGTCATCCGTGAGCCAACTTCCGCATCACCGGTCACAACATTAAGCACGCCGGGTGGCAATACGGTGTTTGCCAACTCAACAAAACGCAACGTAGACAGAGGTGTATAAGGCGATGGTTTCATGACCACGGTGCACCCAACCCGTAACGCCGGCATAGAGTGCCAAATCGCGATGATCAAAGGCCAATTCCAAGGTGTAATCGAACCTACGACACCAAGGGGTTTGCGATGAACTTCAATCCTACCCTCTTCGTTGTCCTGGATGACCTCCACCGGCAGTTCGAGACCTGAAGTCACTCGTGCCCATGCGGCGGAACCGCCCACTTCAAAATTCGCCCCTGGTCCAGAGAGCGCTTTGCCCTGTTCCTTGACAATCAGCTCCACCAATTCTCCATGGTTTTGCTCAATCACGTCAGCAACCTCATTGAGCTTGGCCGCGCGCTCTTCGCTGCTGAGCGCTGCCCATTTGGGGAAAGCATCCCTAGCAGCGACGACGGCCTTATCTAGATGTTCCACGGTAGCCTGAGGGCACTGAGCCACCACCTCCTCCGTCGCCGGGTTTAGTACTGGAAAGGATTCTTCAGTGTGAACGGGTTCGCCGTTGATGGTTAGAGAAAAACTAGACATGACCATTCCTCGAATTACTTGATTACTTTTTTTAACTCGCTGGCAATAGACAAAACCAACGCTTCCCGATGCTTTACCAACTCTTTTAGCGGTGTCTTACGCAGCATCGCTACTTCTTTTTCGGTATAGGGCCGTGCATTGCTGGACAAACTTTCCCCGGCAAACTCTTGCACCATCCAATTCAAAACGGCCGTTAGATCTTTATCATTCAGCGCAGATGTGGCGGAGCCTGGCACCTGTACTAGGTATTCTCGACCGCCTTCTACTTGTAAGAAATAACCCACCTGATCCTTTAGCCGGGGCACGGCATTTTCCGCCCCGACGCCATCGGCAGTATGACAACCCTGGCAATAAAGAATGTAGTTAAAATGTGTACGATCTTGTGCAAAACCTGCAGTTGCAAGAAGGCATAAAATCAACCCAGAGCAAAAACGAAACATCACTATTCTACTGCTAGCCCCACGACCCGAGCCACCGAGCAATGATAAACAGCACTCTGTGTTCCAAGGCACCAGTTGTAGTCATTGGTTTTATCCGAGCGATAAATGGGTCTATCACCTTCGTCCCTGATACATAGACACGCGCCACATGGTCCTTTGCCGCAGCAATCATTATAAGAAATGATGTAGTTCCGACCGTCGGTGGGGTTTTGGCAGGTGCCAATCCACGTAATTGGAGACATCTCGGTTCCGGGAGGACAACTGTTATACGTCCCACCACAACAGGTACACAAAAACCCATCAGTGGCGCAGTAACGCCAGTATTCACATTGGGTAGGGTCACCTTCTTCCTTAGGTGCAGATGCACTGTGATTGTCTGCGCGGGCTACCGGTAATAGTGGGGCACTGGCTGCACTTCCAACTAATACCGCACCGATGCCCCTCAAAAAACCGCGCCGAGAACTTGACTGCGCAACCCTGCGTAAGGACTTCTCTGTAAACTTATCGAACCAACTCATTTAGGTCTCCGAGCTTCAACCTGACGCTTATCTAAGTAATCTTGAATGGAAGTAACCTGTAGGTCTTTTGCCTCAAAAAGACTTTCCAGATGCTCCCGGGAGTTAATGATTCCGGATGTTACGATTTTTGACTCCTCGTCAATCAATACCCCATAAGGCAACTTGGAAACTCCGTAGGTCATTCCCAACTCTTTGGAAACAACATAGGGAAAATCGGAGAGATCGTAACTCTCTACAAAACTCACGTGATCCTGAGATTCGCCATCACTGGCCAATATCACATCAATCCAGTTGGATTCTGCTTTGGTCACGGATCTCAAAACCGGCAACAAGGTCTTACACACCGGGCAATCCGGCGACAGAAAAAATAGCAGTTGCGAGCGGCCGGCTACCTGGGGTACGCCCACGGTTTTCTGCGCGCCGGTCAACGTAGTGACATCCAGACGAGGGGCGTCTGACCCGGGTGCCACCGAGTTCTCTAACATCAAAGCACCAGCCGGCGCCACCCGCTCATAAAGAACCCCGATTTGCCGGGCTAAAGCCAAGCAAACAACGGATACGCTGATAAAGGCGATCCACAACAATATGTTAGAAACCAGTAACCAACTCATAGCCCTTCCTCCCCCAAGGCAATGGACTGAGCATTGGCTAAGAGTTGTTCAGCCACATAGTAAATCACAAGTAAAAATCCCCCACATAGAACACTCAGCAGCCACCCGGTTGGGTAGGACTCCGCCAAAGGCATCATCGCACCCATCAACGCAAAGACAATCAGTACGGATGAGCGCAACAACAACCAAGGCGATATCTTTGTTTTTGCAGCGGCAGGACCGGTACACCCACAGTCCATCTCTCGGTTGCCTTTGATGAGTTGAATACTGATCAACCCGGCATAGAGGATGAACAGCATGCATGCAGCCAGTGCACCGTATGCCGAGAGCGGTGGCACAAAAAGACTCAAGGCAACTACCAGTTCAAAAACCCCCAATAGCCCGGGAAGAATCAAAGGAACGGACTTCACCACTAGCAAATAGTCAGACATCACGGGCTGGTAGTAAGAAGGGTGTCGAACTTTGTGCCAGCCAGAGACCAGCAAAACACCAGCCACGAGGATGAGTCCAACCTGAACAATCATTGGGTGCACTACTGAGCGCCTCGCACGAGAAACGGTGTTTCTTGGCCAAAACCACCGAGAGTCCGAATAAGTTCTCCGGTTTGGCTGTTGTAAATCTCTAATTCAAAATTTCCGTTGGTAACAACCAGCAGAGGATTTTCTCCTCGGGTTACTTCAATGGAGAGACCCCATTCCTTCAAAGGAAACTTGTGCACCCGGGTTTGGTTTTCAACGTCAAACACCCAAACGTCGGTGCCTCCGTTGTTTTGTGTTCCTTCGCCCCCATCCGGATGCATAATCACATACAACTGCCCGGCATCGTCTTTTGCGGTAAAGGCGATGCCGCCGGGCCGCCAATTAGCCTCCGCTTCTTCTTCCGGCACCAACGACCATTCGGGCATAATTCGGGCGGTATTACTATTGAGGTCAATGGGTCGCACTTGTCCGTCAAAGGTTGGAAAATAAGCGATGCCATCAATGATGGCTGGCCGTTCAAACACTGGGTCTTCGTCAGTATCGAAGAAGGAAGCAACCCGTTCTTGGCTGTCTAACGTACCGTCTTCATTCAACTGGGTTGATAACAAACCCCCGTCACTACACATTGAAGTAAAACCGCGATCACCTGTCGGGTAAGCCAGCACGCAGCCAGGAATAGCGACCTCCGCCACCACCGACCGAGTTTCTGTACTCACCACCGTGATGGACTGGGCGGGCGTAAAGTTGTAAACCAATAGTAGTTTATCGTCATCGATGAGGGTCAGGGCATAGCGTTGCGGCATGGCGGACGCGCGTTTGCCTCCGGGTAACAACACCTCACCCAAAACGTCCAAGGTGGACTTGTCATAGATGGTCACGACATCGGTTCGGTCGCCGCGCACGCCGCGGGAATAAAAAGTCTCTGCAATATAAAACTCAGGCTTGGTGGTGGACTGTGCTAACGACGCAATAAAGGACGCGTTCATACTGCCCTTGTATTGCTTACCTAATGTGTCGGCATCTGCATCAAGCACAATAACCTTACCGGACAACATATGGAAAAACGCAGCATCCATCACCAACAGCCAGTGCTCTGGATATTCCGCCGGTAGAGTTTCCACGAGTCCCATAGGGTCCGGTTCAATGGGGGTGGATCTGTGGTCATCAGCCCATGCGTCGATAGCGTGTAACGCGAACAAGAAAACCAAGGTACTCTGGACGTACAACTTTTGCATTTTGAAATCCCCCAAGGATCAGACCCTTAATACTTCCACAGCTTAGAGCAAAACGTCTTGACAATTAGGGTCACATTTTTGATATTTTATATCATACGGACCTACGAGAGCGGAACCGCTATGACAGCAAAGACACTAGGAAGACCTCAAACCCTGAGTTCCTCCATACTCCGTTCCCTGGTTGAGCGTGTGTCTGACCACCCGGAGGTGGTTCAACGGGGCTTAAGAAAATTCAACCTGAGCAGGCGGGTGCTCAACGATCATCACGGCCGCATCAGACTCGATAAGTACCTGGCCTTATTTGAGTGGTTAGCCGATGAGCTAGAGCAGCCGATGCTGGGACTCAATGTATCTCAGTCTATTGGCCCGGAAATGTTGAATGCCGTTTCTTACTTGTTTCTTTGCTCGCGCAATTTGGAGAGCGCGCTGCATGGTATGTCGAAATATGTTACCGCCGCACAGGATGCTACAAACTTACCCATCGTCTATGACGGCGATTTGCTATCCATGCAATATGAGCTGGACGTGTCTGGGGGGCCCTATCGCCAAGATACGGAATACTCAATTGGATTTGTATGGAACCTGATGATTCGATTCACCAGTGACCGACTGGATGCGGTGCAGATTGAATTCACCCATAAGAAGCCGTCAAAGTCGGGTACTCGCTATCGTCGTATTTTTAAGTGTCCGGTACTTTTTCAAGCCAACCACAATGCCATTGTGATCCGACGGGAAGACGCACAAGTCCCGTCTCGAAACTATGACCCGAATTTAGTTCCCATACTTGAAGACCACTTAAATGAGAGCATGGCGGCCTTGTCAGATATTTCTTCCTTCGCGGAAAATGTCACTTCATTGTTGACCGAAGACACGATAGCTCAGGGTGCTCGGGCTAAGCGTGTGGCGCGCGAACTGGGCATAGCTGAAGTCACATTGCACCGAAAACTTCGTTCCGAAGGAACCAGCTTTAAACGACTCCATGATGAGCGCTCCAAAAGCATCGCCAAAAGAATGATAGAGCAAAGCCAATTCAAAGTGTCCGACATCGCCACCCGCTTGGGATATGCCGAAACTGCCTGTTTTACCCGGGCGTTCCAGCGATGGTTCGGCCTTTCCCCACGAGAATATAGACGAAATCAAAAATAATGTTACACTATTGTGGATAAACGGATTATTTTTGTATCATAATGAGGTAGGCCATGAGCAACATCGACTACAAGATTTTGGGCCCAGTCAGCTCTCAGGAGCTTAGAGTACTACAGGCTGAAAGATTGCAGTGGTCGGTGCAGCACGCTTATGACAACGTTCCTTTTTATCGTGAGGGGTTTGACGAGCACGGTGTAAACCCTCAAGACATTACCGAATTAAGCGACTTAGCCAAGCTACCTTTTACAACCAAACAGGATCTACGTGATAACTATCCTTTTGGTATGTTCGCGGTGCCCCGGGAACAGGTGGTGCGGGTTCACGCCAGCAGCGGCACCACTGGAAAACCCACGGTGGTCGGCTATACACGAGACGACATTGACGTTTGGGCGACGGTGGTCGCACGGGCGATTCACGCGGCAGGCGGTAATCCTGGCGATATCTGCCATGTGGCTTATGGTTATGGCCTGTTCACCGGTGGTCTAGGTGCACACTATGGCGCCGAAAAACTGGGCTGCACCGTGATACCCATGTCCGGCGGCCAAACCGAAAAGCAAGTGCAGCTCATCCAAGACTTTAAGCCAAAGATCATCATGGTAACGCCATCGTATTTCTTAAACATATTGGATGTGATGGAACAACAAGGCATAGATCCCAAAGCCACTTCTTTGAAAATTGGAATCTTCGGTGCAGAACCCTGGACCAACGAGATGCGCACAGCCATTGAGACACGAGCAGATATTCAAGCGGTGGACATCTATGGTCTTTCGGAAGTCATGGGACCGGGTGTGGCCCAGGAGTATGCCAGCACCAAAGATGGCCCTACCATTTTTGAAGACCACTTTTATCCAGAGATTGTTCACCCGGAAACCGGTGAAGTATTAAAGGACGGCGAACAAGGTGAATTGGTGTTCACCTCACTCAGTAAACAAGCCATGCCTGTGATTCGCTACAGAACCCGCGATCTAACGCGATTGCTGCCTGGCCAGGCGACACCCATGAGACGCATGGACAAAATCACAGGACGTAGTGATGACATGATGATCATTCGGGGAGTTAATGTGTTTCCCAGTCAAATTGAAGAGCAATTGCTGTCGGTGTCGGAGCTCTCGCCCCATTATCAAATCGAGATTCACAAAATGGGCAATATGGACGGGCTAAAAATCAACGTGGAGTTAACACCCACACACAGCGGTTGTAGTTCGGATAACAGAACGCAAATTGCCAACACCTTGAAACACAATATCAAGACGTTTATCGGTGTGAGCAGCGAGATTGATGTTGGGGACGAAGGTTGCATACCTCGCAGTATTGGCAAGGCCCAACGCGTAGTGGACAAGCGATAATCTTGGTTCTCAAAAACTCCGTCGACCAGAAACGCTTAATTGAACGCTGTCGATTGAGTCGTCGCCATCTAACGGGAAAGCTAAGTCAATATGCACTACTCGGCTGGAGCCCACACGGGTGGAGCCCAGTCTAAGCCCAATACCCACATCGCTTAGCCATCCTTCACTTGGACCACCCACTGGGTTGTCCCCCCAGGTTCTTCCCGCGTCGGCGAACACGGCCGCACCCACGCGGAATAGCCGAAACGGATACCAATTGGTGAAGTAACGCTGTTCCACCGTTATCAATGCTCGCGAACTGCCGTTTTGATAACGCACCGGATAACCCCGGAGGCCGGTATCGCCACCTAAACGTATGGGATTGTCTAGGTCTAGGTTGTGGCCCCAATCACCGGAAACCGTAATAAAAAACAGTCGCTTGTCTGACTGATTGCGGTAGTACCTGAAATTTGTACTGAATACGGAGTTTCTAAGTCGATCATCCTGAAGCCGACCATTCCAACGAGCATTCAAAGTAACTAAGTTTTTTTCTTGGGAACCAAAGGACGTTCCAGCATTAACATTAAAAACCATCGCATCCTGTTCAGCACCAAACCCTTCGGAGGACCAGCCGAGGGTAGCGCCAAAATTGGAGCCTAAGAACAAGTCCTCCGTTCTATCTATTTGGTCGCGATTTGTGCTCTCTTCAAATTTGTCCTGCAGAATTTGGAAGCCAATGAAGGGGTACACAAGTTTACGCCCTTCAGGCACGGCGCCAGGTAAACTTGTGCTTACGGCATCAGAAAATTGACGATCATCATAAACAGCACCCGCTGTCCAACGCCTCACCCAACCGTTTTTGAGCCCTTTCGACCAACCATATTGTGAACTGATAAAGGTGGTGTCCTGCCTAAAATCCGCCACCTCGTCGCCAAGCTCGTAAAGGGTTTCTATACGCTCATCATCAACGAGTGTTCCAGTGAGGGACCAACGGGTATTCAAGGCGAAAAAGGGACGACCGGCTGTGAGTACCGCCCGATGACCATCATCGTTGTTTGAGTAGAGAGTACCTAGAAAGATTCTGCTGCTTCCCAATTGCTGATCACTAAAACTTATTGCGTAAGACTCCCGATCCAGGTCATCTTCGTATTCAAATCGCAGGTCTGCACCGGTCCCCAACAAATTTGAGTCATTAATATCCAAGCTGAATTCATTTTCCCCACCGGCACGGCTAATCGAGATCCCGGGCGTAAGCGTCCAAACATCTCGAGTGACAACTTCGATGTCCACGACGTTTCCTACAACACAGGTCGGGTAGATATCCGCGTCATATAGGTATGAATTTTGTCTCAGCAGCCGTTCTGATTCCTGCAATTCCCTTTGATCGAATTCATCACCGGGCCCAAACAACAATTGGCTGCGAATGGTCGGGTCCTTTGTCAGTACGTGATAACGATTTGCAAAACGATAAAGCAGTTTGTCTTCTTCTGGCTTCGTGGTATCAAAAATTTGATTTCGCACAATGCTAACGGTACCTATGGTGGCGCCTTGAGGCACCTGATTGGGCTCCGCTCGACCACAAGCATTATTCTCGCCCTCCGCAAAACTAGGTGAGGTAAACAAAAAAAATGCCAGAGTTGGCACAATAATAAGCACGAGTTTCACGAAGGTTGACCTCAAGACGCTTGATGCAACCTGTCTCTGAGGATGTTCTTCTGAACCTTGCCCATGGCGTTTCTGGGAAGCTCGTCCACGAATACGAAGCGTTTTGGCACCTTAAAGTTCGCCAGTTCCTGTTTGCAGACACTTTTTAATTTCGTCTCTAAGCCTTCCGTATCCCCCTTCGGTACCACGACTGCAATTACTCTTTCACCAAAGTCCTTATCGGGCACGCCAACGACAGCAGATTCCTCAACTTGTTCGTGGGCTTCCAGTACGACTTCGACTTCTTTTGGGTAAATATTCAGTCCACCAGAGATAATTAGATCCTTGGAACGTCCCACTATCGAGAAATAACCAGACTCATCCACAGTGCCAAGATCGCCGGTCTTGAAAAAACCGTCTTCGGTAAAGTCCGTTCGCCCGTCTTCTGTTTTCCAATACCCGGAGAATACATTGTCTCCACGAACCTGGATTTCTCCCACTTTACTCGCCGATGCAAGTTGGCCATTGGACGCTACAACGCGAACATCCACACCCGGTAGCGGACGACCTACCGTCCCGGGTTTGCGTTGGCCAATCAGAGGATTGGATGTGTTCATTCCGGTCTCTGTCATCCCGTAGCGCTCCAAGATTCGGTGCCCAGTTCGATTGGAAAACTCGTTAAAGGTGTCATGGCTTAGAGGTGCAGAGCCAGAAATAAACAGCCGCATCTTTTCACATTGAAGATAGTCCAACTCCTCCTCTGCCAAAAGACGCGAATAATAGGTAGGTACCCCCATCATAACGTTACACTGGGAGAATGCTTTGGAAACTTCAGCCGCATCGAATCTTGGCAACCAAACCATGCGCGCACCACTCAAGAACACACATCCCAGAGCGACGAACAAACCATGCACATGAAAAATTGGCAGAACGTGGAGCAGACAGTCGCTTTCCTTAAATCCCCACAGTTCAGTTAGAGTTTTGGCATTGGCAAGCAAATTACCGTGGGTCAGTGGAATACCTTTTGGTCGTCCCGTTGTGCCCGATGAATAGAGTAGGGCTGCAATATCATTAGCATCGCTGGCGACAGTTGAAAAAATCTCCGATTGACTCTCGCTGTCGTCAATCATGGATCCCTGACCAACACCATCCAGAGTCCAACAATGGACATCCATACCTGAAACCAGTTCAGCTAAGGGCGTGTTATCCGTACACACGGTCAAACGCGGTTCCGCGCTTTCCAAAAAATACAAAAGCTCCTTAAGCTTATAGGCTGGATTCAATGGATGGTAAACAAACCCACCGCGCAAACAGGCCAAATACAAAGCCAAGGATTGGGGGGACTTCTCCACTTGTACTGACACGACGTCACCAGACTTTAATCCAAGGGACCTCATCCCATTTGCAATGCGCCCGGACTGCTCCATCAAGTCGCCATAGCTCAATACATGACCATCTAGGGTGGTGAGCAGCGGCCGCGACGAGTCCGACTCCCAGGGGGAAAAAAATTGATGGAACAGATTGGCGTTTGACGACATGGCTGGTTGCGAAAGGTATGTTGCGCAGCCCGTACAATAGCCCAAAAACTGATTGGGTTTAAGTTTGATCGAGTAGCGCGGCCACTACCGTCTGTATTTGTTCATGACTATTGTAAATATGGGGAGACAGGCGCATGCCGTCAGCCCGACCATCGCAGACTATGCCACGCTGGGCGAGCCTGTCTGCCACGGCGGTTTGCTGCGCACCGAAATCCAGCACTACCGATCCACCCCGTCTGTCGGGTTCTCGGGGGCAAATCAAATGACAAGCGCGTGCAACCTGAGAAATCAAAAGCTCGGTCAATCGGCGGTTATGACGCTGTATCTCTTGGACCCCTAGACTCAGGATTAGGTTAATACTGTTGGTGGCCAACACAAACGGAGCAATGGTTGGAGTACCACCCCAAAACCGTAACGCGTCTTGGGCGTAGCGAAAGTTATGGATGTCGAACTCAAACGGTGACTCATGTGAAAACCAACCCACATCGACAGGCCTGCACCGATCAAGCATATTGTCATTAACCCAAAGATAACCGGCACCGGGTCCACCACATAGCCACTTTAAACAAGAGCCAATGGCGAAATCCGGATTCCATAGGCTGAGATCTATTGGCACCACACCGGCGGACTGACAGATATCGATGATACTAATGGCATTAGAATCGCGCGCCATCTTGATGACTTCCGGTACCGGCGAGCGTTCATTGGTGTTTGAATGTACATGGGTAACAAGCACAATGCCTATGTCGTCGTTTAAATACTTGGCCCAAAATTCAGGATCTGTGACATCTTAATGTCTGGGCACTAAGGTTAAAGTAACACCGGAAGATGCATCAAATTGACCCACGAAACCAAGCGACGGAATAGATTTTTCCGAAAGCAAGATACCTTTCTTCTCAAAATCCAATCCATAAAGGATTTTGCTGAGACCCGCAGAAACATTAGGTTGAGGACAAACACTTTGAGGCGTAACGCCAAACAGTTCACCGA
This sequence comes from Pseudomonadota bacterium, assembly GCA_039029655.1. Lineage (GTDB taxonomy): Bacteria > Pseudomonadota > Gammaproteobacteria > Steroidobacterales > JBCCFQ01 > JBCCFQ01. Next base: position 12,316 of record JBCCFQ010000019.1, read on the forward strand.
GAGCGGCGCGAAACCCTTCAATGGATCCTAACCAGTGATCCCAAAGCTCACTGGTTGAAGCACGCCAAGGTTCAAAAAAATTCTGCTGCAGATGTTCTTCCGCATTCGATGGCATCAAACCTACGGAATGACTCAACAAGTAGATTTTTTCCGTTTTTGCGAAACGCTCAGCAAAGCCTGTCATTCGGTCAACCCTAAGTGCACTTTCAGTTTTTGGACATCCGTGTATCGGCTGGCAATGTCGTCCCTCGGTGCGGCACGGCGTAAGTCACACAGCTTTTCCAATGCTCGCAACAGCACCTCCAAAGGGGGCCCGCTGGCTGTGATGTGTTTCAGGTGTGCATCGGACAAGTCATTTGAGGGCTGCTCGATGTACTTCTTCACCAACTGATGATGATGCTGTGCCGCTGCATCCCCATGGAGCTGACACACATCCAAAAAAACCTGTAGATTTTTGTCCACGAGTTCTGAGCTACCGATGGCCACCTGTTCCAAAAATTCGTCCATCAGGCTTTCTTGACGCATCACGTCCCTAAGACGAACCTGATCATCAGGCATCATGTACAAAAACTTGTCCACCAACAACTGAGAGTAAGAAGTATTGTCTGCGCTACAAAGCCCTAACAATAGGTCGATTTCATTGATTCCTGCGAAATCCCCAGCGTTTGCACCCCGGTATTCATGCTGACCCACCCGAAACGGCTTGTAGTATGGACGCACAGAGTAGAAAAACGCGTCACGGTCTAGCTCATCAAACAATGCTTGGTTAAATCTCATGACATCCGTCAGTGCCTGTTTAGCGGCCTCCAGCAAATCAAATGTCACAGGATGGGAAACTCCCAGAGGTAGGATTCGAACCAAAGCATCGGCGGCTCTCTTATACGCAAAAATACCTCGGGTGTTGTACTCCAAGAAAAACGCTTCTGCTTTGAGGTTGGTAAAGCGTTTGTAAACGCCGTTTACGGCGTGATTATGGGTAGAAAGATGGCTTGTAGCGAACCTAGGAGTGACACCCAAAGAGGCGCCCAATTGCAGAGCCAGTGCCGATGCTTCCTTTAGCGGTGATGTGGACTCTCTTGAAGGCTCAGTGATGTCATGGCGACGACAAGCCGCCATATACATACCCACATTCCCCAATAGGTCAAAACCACTGTCAAAACCCTCGTCGGTGTTGCCCTCTTGAAGCAAGGGCAAGATCAACTGGCGTCCTTCCTCCACCAGGGCTTGTTTCAGCTCGTCACCCACTCCAACCACATGAGCTCTATCGTCACCTTCAGAATACAAACCCTCCAGACGAGTGTTGTATTCCACAAATAGGCCTCGAATCCACTCATCAAAGGCGACGGTGTTTGGAGTCATAGCTTCAAACCTAACAGTTATGAATAGTTTGGCATATTACACCCTGCAGATTGGTTTTTTTGGGTTTTTCTTGCGATAATACCGGCTATATTTAGCAGTAACTGCTTTTTTCACCGGATACCCTAGTCTTTTATGCTACAACTTGACCAAACAGATCTAAAACTACTCAGAGAAATCCAACGGGAGGCCCGCATCAGCAACGTGGAGCTTTCGGAACGTTTGAATCTCTCGCCCACACCTTGCTTGCGCAGGTTACGCAAACTGGAAGACAGTGGCGTCATACGCGGTTACGAAACACAGCTAGATAGTACACTGCTGGGTTTCCAAATTTCCGCACTGGCTTTTGTAAAACTCACACGCAATAGCGCCGACAATGCTAAAGACTTTGAAAAGCAAATACAGAATTTGGCAGCCGTAGTGGAATGCAACGTCATCACCGGCGCGTACGACTACGTCCTACGTATTGTTGCAAAGAACCTAGAAGACTATGAGAGAATTCTGAAAAACCAACTTGGAGTGATAAGAGAGTTGGCGGATATCGAATCCACCATCATTTTAAAGCAGGTGGAATGCTCCAAGGGGCTACCACTTTAAGACCGAAACTAAAACTTAGGTAAGGACGCTATGCAATTTTCAGGGCAAGAAGGAAGTTGGGTTATTTTTACGGTCACAATTGCGGCAAGCCTGCTGGGATTACTGGTAAGACCCGCCGTTATAGAGAAAAGCGTTTTTCGTCCCTATTACTTCTTACGTAACAAAGAGTACGACCGGCTGTATATGAGCGGTTTCGTGCATGCCGACATGACTCACCTGTTATTCAACATGGTGACGTTTTTCTTTTTTGCGTTCCCTATGGAACAGTTCCTCGGCACCATGAGTTTTCTTTTACTGTACATATTTGGCCTTGTGGCCGGAAACTTCTGTACCTACAACATTCATCGCAACGATCCGGATTACGCGTCGCTGGGGGCGTCTGGCGCTATTTCTGCTGTGTTGTTTGCTTATGTGGTGTTCTTCCCAACGTCAAAGCTCGTGGTATTTCCCCTACCAATTCCGCTGCCTGCTTATATGTTGGCGGGATTGTACTTGGCCTACACGATTTATGCGTCGAAAAAGAATCGCGGCCGAATCAATCATGATGCTCATCTATGTGGTGCAATAGCGGGCTTGCTATTTGTGTTAGCCATAGACGCTAGCGCCTATACCCGCTTCGCGGAGATCGTCTTCTAAGAGCTTTCGCCCTGGTGCGGGGTTGAGTCCTTTTTGGTAAAAAAGCCTTTGAGCCAGTTACCAGCAGCCACGAGACCAATCAGAATAAAGATATAAAATTTCTTCAAGAGCAACAGAAGACTGGCCCAAAGCCCTGCCTTTGACGCCACCTTACCTGCGACCAAGGCGCCAATACCGTAGGCAGCCACTTTGTCGATGTCAGGGTTAAAGTCTGAGTACTTATGACCGTCATCAAAGTCAGCCATACCTAGCACAATGTCGCGACTCTGATTGATTTCATCTAACTGTGTCATCTGAGCGATAAATGTCATGCTAAGCACACCTCTCCTGCCCAACGCACGAATGTCGTAATTCAGCGTCGTGCCCTCGGCACCGGCAAAGGCAAGCTCCTTACCCCAATAAAGCTTCTTGGCGGTAGAGTCATAGTGTGGCGGTTCAGCCCATCCTAGTAACTCTATGGACTCATAGCCCATTTCCGCTCTAGCCTTGTTGTTGGCGGAAGTGCCCTTTTGCATGCTTTTGAGTAGATCAGCGTAGTCGATGTCGGCCGCATCAGCATCGGAGATGTAACCCTCTTCTTCATAGGTCACCGTCACCGCCCAGCTTTCCATATCCATTGCGGTATATTTGGCAGGAAAAATCATGCCCAGCACATCATTACCTGGCGGATTCCCCCACAGATCCTCTAGAACAGTCCTGGAATCTTTTGAGTTTAGGAAATAGTAGTCTTCAGGGATATTCAAAGTCGCAAAACCACCGGGTAAAGAAATGCTGCCGGTTTGTTTGTCGAATCCATCTAGGATGGACTGTATAAATTGCTCCTCTGTCATACTGGACTCTTCTTCCTGGGCCCAAATAAGACGTGTGGTCATAAAGAGACTTGAGATAAAAAAAACGACGCGTGGTAAGAAAGACTTACGGGACATGATCGCCACTCCAATTGGCTAAAATCTTACCCATCCTAGCAATATCGAAAAACTAAAAACGCGACCTGCTGCACACAAAACAAAGGATTTCTAGGGCTCGATGAACCTAACGATCTAGATGCTCAATGTTTTCGATTTTTATCCCGAGGTTCTCGACGTGGCCACGAACAGCTCCGACACCCCCCAGTATCTTCGAGAGTCCGATTTTTGTTCCGTCGGTAAATACCAATTCGAAGTATTGCCCGGCTCGCTTGAAAGTCATTTTCTCCAAGTCCTTCCACAACCCCTGCTTGGGTTTTGTCCAGAAGCTAGAGACACAGATTTTCTCAGAGTCGAAATGACCCTTGGTAAAGCGGGCCTCCAAGATCAAATAAATGCCAAGCAGTGCGAATAGCCCACTCACAGCAATCAAGCCGATAAACCCAAGACCTTGGCCTTCCCAATCGACTAAAAAAAACAGCACTGCGGCCACCACCATGAATATGGCTATCGCAGCCCACCCAAGAATTTGCACACCAGATGCATACCGAAGATTGCCGTATTCGGCCTCATACTCGCCTCGCCTCGCTAGGTATGCCAAACCTACACTGACGATGACCAGGGTTAAAAGGGGCGAGAGGGTCTTTAAGAAAAAGTCTTCCACTCCTGTCTCGAGCTTCCTTGTTTTGCCTCTAAAATTTCAGCTAAGCGACCCCACATGCTCCAAGATCTCGGCGCCGCTGCCTAGCGCCAGCATGATCACAAGATCGCCTGACTTTGACCAGTCTAACGCAGACTGCAGCGCGTCTATTTCTTCGTCGAAGTGAAAAATCTGTTCAGTATTAGCACCGGCTTGTTGCAAGCCTTCGGACAATAAATTAAACACTTCTTTTGGTTCGCGTCCGCGGGCGTACTTGGACAACTCTGATACATGCACTCGATCCAAACCCATACGCCAGGCGACACCGGCAAGATCACGAATTTGC
>JBCCFQ010000020.1:0-16129 GCA_039029655.1 Pseudomonadota bacterium
TTGCTCGCGCAATTGCTTATTCACGCGTGCCGCTAACTCATTTGCCCAAGTCGCGGCCAACTCTCGATCCTTCCATTGAATAGCAAGCAGAGTTGTCCCGGATCTAGGTTCCTCTTCTACGAACCGTACCTTGCGATCAAACAACTTGAAGGCATCCCACTCTGTGGGATGCTCCACCGGATCTTCAGGCTTCCATTTTTGCGCCTCGTTGTCCCACTTGTTTGCAAAGAGAATAGGCATGAGGTTTTTTTCACGAATAAAGCTCAGAGTAAAGGACCGCGAAGACAGTGTCGCCATGGCCTTTTCTTTTGAGTTGTCGCCGCTGATGTTGATACCGGCCAAAGAAGCCAAACCACCAAACTGCCCGGCTAATGCTGACAAAGAGTCGGATTGAGCTTCCTCATCCGCCGGCAACAGCACAACCTCCGTGCGGTACACAGGCTTCAGATAAAAAGCAAATGCGGTGGCCAATCCAAAAAACACCAATGCACAAACGGTTATCAACAGCTTGTTGGAAAAAGCTATGGTGATTAACCCAAGCAGATCGACGTCCGCGGGAGACTGCTGAGGGGATTCGGTCAACTTGATCTCCTAGAAGGAAGAAACGGCCGCAGCAGCGATACCGATGTTATACAGAATCTGGGTAACGCTGGTCCAAAATCCTAACGGACTAACTCGGTCCGCATCCAGTGGCACCACAATGGTGTCGCCGGGTTGCACACCCTGAGATTTTCCCCGTCTGAACCAGAAAGAACGAGACGCACCTACAACACCGCCGTCCGCCCGCACCACATAAATCTTACGTTTGTCAGCATGGGTGGTGAAGCCACCGCTACGATTGATATAGTCGTTGCGATCTAAGTCCGGGTCAAAGATATGCGACGTGGCGTGCTGCACTTCTCCGATAACAGTGACCTCTTGGGAGCGTTTTGGTATCAATAAAGTGTCACCATCGGCCATTACGATGTCATGGTGAGACCGCGTTCCCTTTTTGATGATGTCATTCACGTCAATCACCAATCGACCGGTGGCTTCCGTTTCTTCGATTTGGTTTAGAATAGATTGGCCAACAGACCTGGCCTGGGTGGAACCTTCCAAAGATAAAGCGGCTAGATCTGTCTCCAATCGTCTGCGAAGTAATTGGAGCTGTTCGTCTTCTCGCTCTTTTAGATCCTCACGCAGAAATACGCTGCCACCGGCGAACGCCAAAGGCGTTAATCCACCCACACGATCCAACAAAGAGCTCATAGTCTCGCCTTGTTGTATTGGGTAAATTCCTGGAAATCGAACTTCGCCGACGATTTCCACCCGTTCTTGATCTCGCCACTGGGGGATCTCTTTGATGTTGAGATAGTCGTAGGGCTTGAGCAATATGTCTTTCTCAACGTTGCCAACTAAGACCTGAGCCAGATTCACTTCAATCAACTCAGTTTCTCGATGATCGCCACCCACCACAAGATAACGGGTCAGTTCAGCTGACTGGGTAAAGGCCGCCTCTCGCATCCGCCCCGCGGCACGAATAAGATCAGAGACCCTCATACCCGCTTCTAATGGGTAACGACCGGGTGCTCGAACTAATCCGCCTATGTTGACTTCGGGCATGGGTTCAGCGCTGGTAGTTTGCTCTCGTAACTCATCCAACCAGGGTTCGACCAACGCGCTTCTATCAGGTGTGAGATCAAACACACGAATCTGATCTCCGGCTTGCAGCTCTCGGTCCACCGAAGACTGGGGGCTTGCCATAGCCGCTTTCAAATCCGCTGACACCAACTGTACCGCTCGGTTGGGCTTTACTTCCCGACGAATCAGTAAATATTGCAGGTCTGCTCGTGGTTTCAAAACACCCACATCGTTGATCAAATCACTGATGCGCATACCGGGCCACCACTGGTGTCCCCCGGGGCGATGGACATGCCCCACCAAGGTCACACCATCCCGTAGCTCATCAAGCACAGGATCTACAGACAACAAATCACCGCTTAACACTTTGGTTTGACGCCCTGCCAACTTACCTAGATTTACGGTCTTGATGGTCTTGTCACCGTTTTGGTTAATCCGTTCTAACCGCAACGCACCCTTATGCGCTGTGGGTAATAGGCCACCCGCCATACGCAACACTGATTCGACGGTGGGCTCCCCGCGACTCTCGTATATCGCTGGACGATACACTTCACCTGCCACAGCCACTGTATTGCTCACTGAAGGAATGAAGATGGCGTCACCGGGCTGTAAGCGTACATCGTCGCTGGTATCGCCACGAAGCAACAAGTCATACAGATCCAGTCGACGAATCAGCGCGCCATCTCGCTTTAGCTGGATATCTCGCAGCGAGCCACTGGGCAACACACCGCCACTGACAAACAATGCGTTGGTAATGGTGGACAATCCACTCACTGTATAAGAGCCGGGCTGGTTTGCATCGCCTAAAACAAACACCCGAATAGAACGAAGTTCTCCTAGGGTGACTCCGGCACGAGTGCCGATGATTTGCTCCCCCACCCGATCCATCAGGTCTTGGCGCATGTCACCAAACTGCATACCCGCCACATTGATTGGACCAATACCCGGAAAACTCAAAACACCCTCGCGGTCCACAAGCAAAGAGTAAGAAGCGTTCTCTTTACCAAACAGTTGAATGTTCACCGTGTCGCCAGGCCCCATGACATAGTTTGTGGGTACGGGAATATCTGTAGCTGGAGCGAAGGTAGTGGGTTCTCCCTCAAACAGTTGGTAACCAAACGGCTGTAAAGCCAGCCTACCGGTGGGCTCTATAGGCAAGAGATTTAGAACAACGTCAAACTCTTTCAGTAGCGCTTCGGATGCCAGACGTAAGGCGCTCTCTTCCTGGGTTAGACCTGCCAACATGATGGGTTCCAAGAAAGGCAGCTCCAAACGACCCAAGTAGTCCAGTTTGAAAAAATGACGACCTTCCAGCTCTTCAATGGCTTTAATCTTTATGTCGTCGGCATCTTCCTTGAGAGTAAATTCCAAAACCACATGGTCATTGGCCGCAAGTCGTGGCTCTTCTTCCTCTTCTTCGTCTTCCTCGGACCCCATTTCCAATTCACCGTCTTCCAACAGCTCTGGGAATTCTAGGGAGTCAGGTGTCTGAGTTCCGGCGGCACCACCCTGAGTCACCGCCTCCAGCAACGCCTGGCGTTCTTCAGGAGAAAGGTTCTGTAACAACCTCAATTGTTCGGGACTCACACTCTGGGCTTGGACCAAACCGAAAGCCGAAAGCCATAACACAAAGATAAAAACGCTTGTTTTCCACACGGCGGCACACACCACTTTCTGTAGGTTATTGATCACTCTCACAAATCCGTCCGCAATTGTATAAATGCTTGGGCGTCGTTACTACTCTCACCGGTAATTTCGTCCTCAAAACGCTCAAATCCGGCAGAAAACTTGAGGCGCCCAAAGCGGTAGTCCCGGGTATGAGACAGTTGGGCCGATAAAAACTTTCTCGGCGTGTTGGTGAGGGTATTCCTGGGATCGGGGGGGCCGCCACGATTCAGATTGCCTCGCCTTACCGAAGCGATCCATTGACGGCCTTCATCGTCAACCAATTGGCCCGTCAACGAAACCACTTGGCTGTCGTTGTCTGCGGAATGCCCGATCACCCGGCCCCGATATCGATAACCATCCAAATAGATAGAATTGTTGTAGCCGCAATTAAAAAGCTGGTCGGCAGAAAAGTCGCAAGTGGTATCGGCGTATTCCGCGTTCAATCGATAGGTACCCAATGCACCTAAGTCCCCTGACGACTCAATGCCAAACTGACCAAGATAACGGCTGGGCAACCCACCAGCTTCGTCCTCACCGATAAGTTGAAAGTAACCGGCGAAATTCCGACCCAGCAGCTTTCGACTGTAGCGAAGATCAAACCCTGCTAACTGATTGCCCGGCTCGTTGTTGGCCGTAATGTCACCGCCTCGGTTGTCATTGCCGATAAGGAGGTTGTAAAAGCTTCTGAGGGTTTGCGGTCGACCGTCGCCACCCCATTGCGCCGTTCTTGAGGCGGCAACCTCAAGACCTGGCAATGGTCTAAAACTAAACCGCATACCTAGAATTTTTGCATGGGATATTGTTCGGTCTTGTTCCAGTTGCCCAAAAAACGAAGAGAAGGTCCAGGGGCCAACCCACCTTAGCCATCTGTTCTCAAACGGCGCGCTCGTAACCCGTTGAAATCGTACGGCCGGAAACGGACGGGCATTGTTGGACAGAATCAAGCTGCCGTCCCGCCCCGGGCCCCACCATTGATCCTGATATCCAAAGGAAAACGACCAATTGGCCAGGGTGACCGCCCCATAACTGCCGTCTGGGCGCCAGTCTTGACCATCCTCTGAATCCGCCGCGTAGGTACCCGCTAACTTGAATGCAAACCGCTGCCCCACCCAATCTACGCCCGCCTGGGCTTCCGCCGATTCGCGAGGAGTGTCCTCAAATGTCCGCAGCCGCCTGGGATCCGCGCCAATGCTGGCTTTAAAGAAACCTTGCAATTGACCAATACGAGCATGCAGATTCTGGGCCTGTGCCACACGAGCATAGGCGGCCTGCTCCCCGCTGGTCAGATCATCAGGTGGTGTCAACAGACTGATACTGGCCCAAGTTAATGGCCAAGTGTTGACGGGACCCGTGATGACGCCAGCATCAGCCAGCAATTGGATATCGTGACGGATGCGTAAATCTCCCGGTGAAACCCAGGGTTCTGCCGAAGCGTCATTGCTGATCGTCAAACCGCTGATCAGCAATAGCAATCCCACAACCAAAGTTTTGATTAATATAAACAATATCTGAATCGAGCGGCCAAAAGCGCTGCTCATTATACGGATGTTTGAGGATTAAGACTTCGGCTGAGACGATTTAGTTCTTACTTTGTAACTCTTCTCGTTTTCGAGCCAAATACTCGGCAAAGTCGCTACCCAATTCTGGGTGTCTCAGACCGTACTCGATGGTGGCCACCATATAGCCCAACTTGCTGCCACAATCGAATCGCGTACCCGAAAACTCATAGGATAGGACCTGCTCTTCCTGCAACAAGGCCGAGATACCATCGGTGAGCTGAATCTCATTGCCAGCGCCACGCTCAGTGGTTTCCAGCATATCGAAGATTCGAGAGGTGAGAATATAGCGGCCCACAACAGCCAAGTTGGAGGGCGCTTCATCCGTGGGGGGTTTTTCTACGATCGCCTCCACATTGCCTAAACCTTCCGCAAAAGGCAGAGGACTGACGATGCCATACTTGTCCGTATCTTCCTTCGGTACCCTTTCAACCCCCAAAATAGAGCATTGATACCGATTGTAGTGCTCAGCCATTTGACTCATCACACCAGCCCCCTCGGAGTCCATGATCAAGTCGTCGGCTAACAAAACGGCAAAAGGCTCATCGCCTACCACAGGGCGGGCACAGAGTACTGCGTGCCCCAAACCCAAAGCTTCACGCTGACGAATGAACACGCAATCAATATTGGGCGGGACGGTCTTATCGACGATCTTCAAGAGTTTGGTTTTCTCCCGCGCCTCTAATTCCGCCTCCAGCTCATAGGCTTTGTCGAAATGGTCCTCGATGGAACGTTTCGTTCTTCCCGTCACAAAAATAAGCGTTTCAACACCAGCGGCAACCGCTTCCTCCGCCGCGTATTGAATTAGGGGTTTGTCCACAACCGGCAACATTTCTTTTGGGCTGGCTTTTGTAGCGGGTAAAAACCGCGTGCCCAGTCCCGCCACCGGAAAAACGGCCTTGCGAACTGTGCGCTTCATGATCCGTCCTGTATCGTTTTATTCTGAAGCGAATTATTGCCTCAATCCGACGTAAAAACCAACGACTAACCTTCAGTTTTGCGAATAAAGTCACAAAGACCACGGGTGGAGGCATCCAAAGCGCCCGCATCCGCCTCGCCCCGAACACCAGGCTCTAGATCCGAGGCAAGGCGTTTGCCAAGCTCCACACCAAATTGATCAAAGGGATTTATGCCCCAGATCACACTTTCCACGAACACCTTGTGCTCGTACAAAGCTATCAGACGTCCTAGGTTTATTGGATCCACTCGGTTGAATACGATAGTGGTACTCGGACGATTTCCAGGGTGAACGCGATGAGGAACCAAAGATTGATCCCCACCCGGTGCCATGCTTTCAATCACCTCGGCTGCGGATTGACCCATGGCCAACGCTCGGCTCTGGGCAAAACAAGCACTCATAGCCAGCTTGTGTTGGTCTTCAAAACCCGAACCCTGTTTGGGCACAAGAAAATCTACTGGAACTAGCCGTGTGCCTTGATGCAACAACTGATAAAAAGAGTGTTGCGCATTGGGGCCGGGCTCTCCCCAAATGATTTGACCGGTGTCAAAGGGCACAACCCGTCCGTTCCGATCTACCCGTTTACCATTGCTCTCCATCTGCAGTTGCTGGAGATACGCGGGAAAGCGCTGAAGTCGGTTGTCGTAGGGCAAGATGGCATGACTTTGAGCGCCAAAAAAATTGTTGTACCAGATAGCCAGCAAACCGAGGATTACCGGAAGGTTGCTATCTAAAGGCGCATTCAAGAAATGCTCATCCATTTGCGCGCACCCCTGCAACAGCTTTTCAAAATTGTTCATCCCGACAGCGCATGCCAAGGCCAACCCAACAGCAGAACAAACTGAGTAGCGGCCACCGACCCAGTCCCACATGGCAAACACGTTGTCTTGGGAAATACCAAACGCATTGGTCGCTTCTAGATTCACCGACACCGCAGCAAAATGACCGGCCTCCATATTGGGCCTATCCAATTTTGACGCCATCCAGCGTTGGGCCGCCTTTGCATTGGTCAAGGTTTCAAGTGTGGTAAATGATTTCGAGCAAATGATAAATAACGTGTGCTCGGGATCCACAACGGCGAAGGTATCGCGCAAATCATTGCCATCAATACTTGAAACGAAATGCACCGAGACATTCGGGTTGTGATAGTTTTTTAAGGCTTCACTACCCATCACTAGGCCAAGATCGGAACCACCGATCCCAATATTGACAATGTGTCTAATGGGCTTCCCTGTGCAACCCAACATTTCGCCGTTGTGCAGTCTTTCAACAAAACTACGCATCTTTGCACGCTCGCCCTGTACCGCAGGCTTTATGGTTGACCACTGATCGCCACCGATGTTTTCACTGCGCAAGGCCATATGCATAGCCGGACGATTTTCAGTGGAGTTAAGGTGGTCTCCAGCAAACAAGCTCGCGATAGCCGACTTGAGCTCCGCCTGTTCCGCCAAGCTTAGCAACAGTCCTATTGTGTCATCGCTTACCAGGTTTTTTGAATAATCCACCAGCAAGCCGGCGGCTTGTAGTGAAAAGCGATCAAATCGCTCTGGATCTTCTTCGAATAAGGTTTTAAGTGAGTGAGACGCAATATCGATTTGGTGCTCGCGCAACGACGACCACACATCATCCAACATGGTGTTAGTTCCTTAACTTATTTTTGATCTATCTGTTATTGATTTATCGGAAATGCGGCAGTATGTACATTACTGACAGCAATCCAGTGATGGTCAAGGCAATCGTGTACGGCAAGGCAAGGTAAACCATTCGACCGTAGGAAAGCCTAATTCTAGGTGCAATTGCCGAGGTCAATAAGAACAGAAAAGCGGCTTGTCCATTAGGGGTGGCCACACTAGGCAAGTTGGTCCCTGTGTTGATGGCAATGGCCAGCAACTCAAATTGCTCACGACTCAGCACACCATTTTCAAATGCTTGGCCGATTTCAGAAATATAAACGGTTGCAACAAAGACGTTGTCACTAATCATCGACAACACACCGTTGGCTAGAAAGAACATCGCCGGCTGCACCGAAGCTTCCATACTCAACACCCAAGCACTCACGGGAGCGAACAAGTGCTGTTGTTCGATCACCGCAACAATGGCGAAGAACACAACCAATAACGAAGTAAAGGGAAGCGCTTCTTCAAATGCCTTACCCAATCGATGTTCTTCGACAACGCCCGTAAAAGACGTGGCAAGAACGATAATCATCAACCCAATAATCCCAACTTCGGCTACGTGAAAGCCAAGGGCCAGGACCAAGACGCCAGCAACCACCGCTTGGGCAATCAGTGAAGCATTGTCCCTAATATCTCGCTTTGCTGATTCAGCCTTTTCGAAGTCAGACAACACGCTTCGAACATTATCAGGAAGCTGAGCGCCGTAGCCGAACCAGTGAGTTTTTTCTAACAAAAAGCAGGTGCACATGCCGGCTACAAAGACGGGCAATGAGATGGGCGCCATATTGAAAAAGAATTCCATAAAATTCCAGCCAGCCCGCTCAGCAATAATCACATTTTGTGGTTCACCCACCTGGGTCATGGCACCACCCAGCGCAGTCCCGACTGCGGCATGCATCATTAAGTTACGTAGAAAAGGCCTGAACTTGTCTAGGTCTTCCCGATGTAATTCCTGTACCTGCTCATCATCGTCATCGGCATGGTCGTGATGAAATTTCTTACCCGAGGCGACTTTGTGATACACCATGTAAAAACCACCCGCCACGGTAATGATCACTGCTGTCACCGTGAGAGCATCTAAAAACGCAGACAAGATGGCAGACACACCACAAAACAGCAAAGACAATAAGGTTTTCGACCTAACACCCAGCAAAATCTTGGTGAAGGTAAAAATCAACATGTCCTTCATGAAGTAAATGCCTGCCACCATGAACATCAGTAGGGCAATCACTTGGAAGTTTTTGACAGTCTCATGATAGACATCACCCGGTGACGCCATGCCAATAGCTATGGCCTCGATGGCTAACAAGCCACCCGGTTGCAAGGGGTAGCACTTTAGGGCCATGGCAAGTGTGAAAATAAACTGCAAGACCAAAACCCAGCCCGCCAGAAACGCATTCACCGCAAACAAGAACGGATTAATAATCAAGAAAACGATAATTGTTAGCTTGTACCAATCGGGAGAATTGCCCAGGAAATTCTTGGCAAACGCTTGGGTAATGGTATAAGTCATGTGTGTCTTCCGTTCCTGTTGTTTATTTTGCTGTTGTCGGCCAAACCCTAAGGATCTTGAAGGGTTAGACCACTTTTTCTACGGGATTTTGTTCCTGATGACGCCACAGGGAAACATCTCCGGATTCCCTTTCAATGAGGTCCAAAAACCGCTCATGGGCGCCTTGCTCCTCATTGTCAGGTCGGATAATAAGCAATGTCTCCCGAGAACGCATCACTTCTTTTTTCTTTGACACCCGTGCTACCTCTGGGGAACCGTCCGCGCCACCCAGAAACAGGCTGGTCTGGCCACCTGTCATGGCCAAATAGACTTCTGCTAGCAATTCCGCATCTAACAGTGCTCCGTGGAGCTCACGGCGGGAGTTATCCACTTCATAACGCTTACACAAAGCGTCTAGACCATTTTTCTGACCCGGGTGCATTTCCCGCGCCAGTGGCAAGGTGTCCAAGATGGTGCAGATATCTTCAACCCGGGGCGAACCTCCCGGCAAACGATCGAGTTCAGCGTTCAAAAACCCCACATCAAAAGGGGCATTGTGGATGATCAACTCTGCGCCACGGATGTACTCCAACATTTCTTGAGCGATATCTGAAAATTTTGGTTTGTCGGCTAAAAACTCTTGGGTGAGTCCATGCACTTCCCCAGCACCAAAATCGATTTCGCGTTCGGGGTCAAGATAGCGGTGAAAGGAACTGCCAGTTACCCGTCGGTTGATTATCTCAAGGCATCCCACTTCTATGACGCGATGCCCTAGTTCGGTCTCTAGACCAGTAGTTTCCGTATCGAGTACGACTTGTCTCAAAAAAAGCTCCCCGCTCAGTCTGACGAAGCCAGTGCTTCATCTGCCCCCAGATTAGCCAAGTAATCCGCTCTCTCATTCCCCTCAACGCCGGTATGACCACGAACCCAACGCCAGTCAATCTCATGTTTTGCTACGAGACGATCAAGTTCCTGCCACAGATCATCATTCTTAACCGGTTTTTTCGCCGAGGTTTTCCAGCCGCGCTTTTTCCAGTTCGGCATCCACTCGGTAATCCCCTGGATCATATACGTTGAGTCGGTGTACAAGGTAACTCTGCTGGACCGACGCAACGCTTTCAACGCTTCGATGGCAGCGGATAATTCCATACGGTTGTTGGTCGTTTCAAGCTCGCCACCCCACAGCTCTTTTTTTTTGCCTTTGGCCGATAGGATGGCGCCCCACCCGCCAGGACCCGGGTTTCCGCGACACGCACCGTCAGTGTAAATCTCAACCTCAATCACAGGAAATACGGGAAGTAGGCTCAACCAAACCGCCGACGAGTTTGCGCTTACCACGCCAAGGGGTCTTAGTCGGTGTTAGCGTGTAAACGCGTTTACGGGCAACAATCATGTAACAAGCGGCAAGCCGAGGCCACGCGTTACGCCCGACAAGTTCTAAACCTTCTAACTTACTCAGAACACTCTCTCGATTAATGGGGACGCTGTGAAAATAGCGTTTGCGCTCAACAACCTCAAAACCCAGTAGGGACAACCAATCATTGATTCGATATTCAGGCATCAAACGCTGAATACCCGGTACAGATCGATTGAACTTGAGTAAGTGCCTTAAACCCCAAAGACTCAAGGGATTGAAACCCTGAATCAGAAGATGACCATCTCCAACTAAAACACGATGGGCCTCTCGTAAGACTTGGTGCGGATTGCTGCTCAACTCCAGGATATGAGGCAAGACAACACCATCTACTGAGTCGGAGGTAATAGCCAATTGAGTGGGAGACGAAATCAAGGAAATGCCCGGCGCGGCAACCGCATTCACCACCGCAGCCCTCTGGGTCCTGGCCGCCCTAAGCAACATGTCAGAGCCTCCCCAACACCCTACCTGAAGCGCATAAAGTCCAAAAAACCCCGCCACAGCCTCATCAGCGAGCCGTGACTCTTGCTCTAATAATCTGCACCCAAGGGGAGATTGCAGCCATGCCTCTAGACGATTCGGGTGAGTCATGGGGGCTAAGCATAACAAAGTGGGTCAGTTGCGTGTTGATAGTCGCCCTATGAATTCGTGCAATCTCAAGGAAGAACAGCTAGCTAGGCTCGAATGACCAGGTGCGGCCTTGGACTGCCGTGCTTGACCGCCCGTATCCCGGTGATTGGTAAAAGCTTTCACTCAAAACCATCAACACGCAACTGATCCAGTTTGCGGTTTGTCTCTGGAGCCAGTCTTGAGTAGGATTGAGGACCTGCACCCAATCAATAAGAACAATGCTGCGGCGCAGAAAAACCACAACAAAAACAACCAAATAGGCGAAACTCCTAACAGACCTTGGGATTATGTAAATACTGAGAAATCCATCAACTAAGAGTGCTCAAAAAATGGGCAGACTGTTGATACGGGTTGTTAATGGGTCCGCCAACCAAATCGGGAAACAATGCTGTGTTAATACTTCAAAAAATCAAAACACTTGGGCTAACATCTTTGGTTGTCTCATCCGTGATTGCCTGCAGCACAGGTATTCAATCGGCACCGTCCCGACAGGACATGACCACAACAGCCCCGGTGCTTGACGGCGCGACTTTTTTGACCTGGGACGCTTTGAACGAGGCGCAAGTCTCAATCGACGAAATTGAATTAGATGTTTCTTTTCAACCTCAACTGGATTTGACCCAACGGATCAGAGAGGGGTTCCAAATGCCCTCTCAGGTCCAGAATGAAACCGCGAACAAACGAATTAAACCTGAACTCAACTGGTACGCGTCTCATCCAAAATACATGGAACGGGTATTCGAGCGTTCTCGGCGTTATATGTTTCACATCGTCGAAGAAATTGAGGAGCGTGGCCTTCCCAGCGAGTTAGCCCTGTTGCCCATCGTCGAAAGTGCGTTCGACCCGTTTGCGTATTCACATGGTCGTGCGGCAGGCCTTTGGCAATTCATTCCCGGGACAGGACGGCGTTTTGGACTGAAGCAAAACTGGTGGTACGACGGTCGACGGGATGTCGTGGCGGCCACCACAGCAGCGCTGGACTACCTGGAGTATTTGGTTAACGATTTTGATGGTGACTGGTTACTTGCGGTGGCTGCCTACAACTCGGGGGAAGGCACAGTACGAAGAGCGGTTCGACGGAACAAGCGCAGCAACAAACCTACCGACTTTTGGAATCTGCGACTACCACGTGAGACTCGCGCCTATGTTCCTAAACTAATTGCGTTAAAACGACTTGTTGAAGATCCTGCCGCATTAGAAGTGCGCTTACCCTTTGTCGCAAACATTCCCTATTTTGAAATCGTAGACACCCAGTCTCAGCTGGACTTAGGTGTGGCATCAGCTTGGGCACAAGTGAGCATCGACGAAATCTATGCTCTCAATCCGGGTTTCAACCGTTGGGCCACGGATCCTAAAGGGCCTCATCGTCTTTTGATTCCAAAGGCCAATGCGCAAGCCTTTCGCGAATCTCTCGCCGAGTCTCCTGTCAGTCAACGAATGCAATGGAAGAGGCACAAAATCAAATCCGGAGAGTCACTAGGCTTGATCGCAGAAAAATACGGTACAACCGTGTCGGTTCTAAAACAGGCTAACAATCTATCATCGTCGCGGATACGAGCAGGGCGTCACTTGATGATCCCCACCGCCACAAAGAGCCTAAGCGCTTATACCAAAAGCGCGGATGCCCGGTTGTCAGCAACTCAAAACAGACGACGCAAAGGAACAAAGGTTTCCCATCAGGTTACGTCTGGAGAAAGCTTTTGGACTATTTCTAGAAAGTATGGAGTCGGGATGAGACAGCTGGCGCAATGGAACGGCATGGCGCCACGTGACACCCTTTCCGTCGGTAGGAAACTTGTGGTTTGGCAATCTGAGGGCACCGTGTCCGCAGCCGTACCAAGTACGGGTCGTACTAGAAAAATAAATTATACGGTGCGTCGTGGGGACTCTTTGTCCACCATTGCAAACCGTTTTCGTGTAAGCGTAGGTCAACTCAAACGATGGAATCAGTCGGCAAAACAAAACAAATATCTGCAACCAGGTCAGCGGTTGGTTCTTTACGTCGACGTCACCAAGCAATCAGGATAGGTACCGGTCATGACTTAATTGACTTATTTGGCAGTGAGAAACAAACTGTCTGCTGATGGTTAAATCAAATGAGTCAATTAAGTCATGACCGGTACCTGGGGAAAACTATGGGATTTTTGAGTGGCAAACGAGCTCTCATTGTTGGGCTCGCAAGTAATCGTTCCATCGCGTGGGGTATCGCAGATGCGATGCATCGCGAAGGGGCTGAGTTAGCACTGTCTTATCAAAACGAAAAACTCAAACCGCGGGTGGAAAAAATGGCGGCAGGGTTTGGTTCCGAACTGACATATCCATTGGATGTGGGCAGCGATCAAGAGATCGAAGCCATTTTCTCCAGTTTGGGCAAGTCTTGGGATGGACTAGATATTCTGGTTCACTCCGTGGGTTTTGCACCCAGAGATCAGCTAGCGGGAACCTACATAGACAGTGTGTCGAGAGAAGGCTTTCAAGTCGCCCACGACATCAGCAGTTATAGTTTTTCCGCGTTGGCAAAAGCAGCCCGACCGATGATGGAAGGACGCAATGGTTCTTTACTCACCTTAAGTTACCTAGGTGCTTTGCGTACACTACCCAACTACAACGTGATGGGATTGGCTAAAGCCAGCCTTGAATCCAGCGTTCGTTTCTTAGCCTCGGATTTAGGCCCTGGGGGAACCCGGGTTAACGCAATATCTGCTGGACCCATCAAGACCTTGGCAGCCTCAGGAGTTTCTGGGTTCAGAAGCATGTTGAGTCAGGTGGAGTCTTCCGCGCCCTTGAGAAGAAACGTATCTATCCAGGAAGTGGGTAACGCGGCAGCGTTTTTGTGCTCCGACCTGGCTAGCGGCATCACCGGTGAGATTCTATACGTGGACGCCGGTTACTCTACTGTCGGAATGGCGTTTTAGGACGACAGGGCTCTTTTTTCCTCGGAAGCGTCCACCAAGACCGATACCGTACAGTCACCGGTTACATTGGTAGCCGTTCTAAGCATATCCAATATTCGATCCACACCAAGAATCAACGCAATCCCGTTGGCTGGCACGCCGATGGCCTCGAGAATAATTACCAACATCACGATACCCGCGCCGGGCACAGGTGCGGCACCAATTGACGCGAGCAAAGCTGTCAAAACAATGGTCAACTGATCCGCGAATGTCAGATCCAAGCCTAAGGTCTGTGCTATAAACACGGCGGCCACAGACTGATACAAAGCAGTTCCATCCAAATTGATAGTCGCACCCAAAGGCAAGACAAATGACGCAACTTCCTTGTCGACCTTTAGGTTATCCCGAGCACAGTCCATGGTGACGGGCAGCGTTGCAGCACTGGAGCTGGTGGAAAAGGCGAGCAACTGAGCTGGTGCTATGCCGGAAAAGAATTGCTTCAAGGTTAAGGGACTAACAAACTTAATCAGCGATCCGTAGACGAATACGACGTGCAACAAGAGACCGAGGATGACCACCAAACAATAGAATCCCAGCGCCTGCAGCAAATCCAATACAGACTGTAAACTATCTCCTGCGATGGACGTGATTGTGCCCGCAATCAAAGCAAACACCCCGATTGGCGCAACATACATGATCAAATCCACGATCTTGATCACCACATCGTTCAACCCTTGGCAGAAACGAAGTACAGATTCCGTTTGTTCGTTTCGAACCAGCATCAAACCAATGCCAAACAACAAAGAAAAGAACACCACCTGTAGCATGTTCCGATTGTTTGAACTTGCACTTACGATGTTTTGAGGAACAATATCCACCACAGGCTGTAGCGGGCCCCGTGCTTTGACCGTTTCTACCGAATCAGCTCGACTCTCAACTTGACTCTGATAGGTAGACTGTAACTCCTGAGTCAACTCAGCTGGCATCGCGGCGCCAGGCTGGAGCAAGTTAACCAGTGTAAGACCAATTATGATAGCTGCAGCGGTAGTGCTGAGATAGATAGCAATGGTCTTTCCACCCATGCGAGACAATTTGCTGATATCAGCAAGAGACGCGACACCCGTGACCAAAGAAGCGAAAACCAGTGGGACGGCAATCAGTTTTAGCAGGTTGACAAAGATAGTGCCCCACGGGGCTATCCAGTCTTGAGTAAAGCTACTCCACGAGTTGGTGGCCGCTAGAACGCCAAATAAGATACCTAAAACAAGGCCAATTATGATTTGCCAATGCAGTTTAAGCTTAATGGATTCGCTCCTTGGAAAACTATTGGTTTTGCGCTAACTGGTCTTGGTTGACCACCACTTTCGCAACATCCCGCAAATCTCCCACGTAGGCGGTCAGCTCCGAACTGCCGGCCCCCTGGGTCAACTGTTGTTTTCGATTGTTTCTCTGTTCGGCATTTAGACTCGATGCGTCGCCGGGTCGCGGATTAACCATGGAGTAAATTGCATAGTCACCATTAGCCAGAGACACACCATCAAATACGGCGCCACCTTCCGGTCTTTGAGCTCGCGAGAACGCGTCCGTCAAAACCTCCCGAGGTATGCCACCCTGAGTGCGAGTCGATTTCACCGCCTTCTGAGCTTGGTACTCCGTATCTTCGGTAACCGCTGACCAAGCCTCTCCTCCACGCAGGCGCTCTAGTAGTTCGGTGCCGACGCGGCGAGCTTCATCTTGGGCGGTTCTGTTCGCCAGTATCTCAACCACTTGGTCACGGACCTCTTCCAAGGGCAAAGTCTGGGCCTCGTGATGATCCTGCACTCTAAGTACCACGAAACGACCATCTTCCATCTCAATCAGGTCGCTGTTTTCGTTGTCAAACAACACAGCATCGTTAAAAACGCTTTGGATCACATCTTGGTTTTGCGCGATACCTTCACCACCGCCGCGAGTAATGCCTGGCAACGACTTCAGCTCCAGCCCAAGCTCATCCGCCACGGGCTCGAGGCTATCGACACTTGAATAGGAAAGATCGCGGACTTCTTCTTTTAGGTCCTCAACGCGATCAATAGCACGAGTTTCCCGCAATCCAGCTTCAATTTCAGCACGAACGTCATCAAAGGGTTTGGTATCACCACCTCGGGCACCCAACATCTGAATGATGTGATAGCCAAACTCTGATTTGACTTCACCCCGAATTTCTTGGTCTTCCATGGAAAAA
>JBCCFQ010000021.1:0-15860 GCA_039029655.1 Pseudomonadota bacterium
CAACAACCCTTTTGCTGCAAGAGACTTAACTGCTTCGCGTGCGGCGCTACGACTGACCGAAAGTTCCTTGCACAACACCGCCTCACTGGGAACCGGATTATGCTCGCCATACTTTCCAGAGATGATCGCCTTTCCCAAGAAATGGGCAACTTGCTGGGTTAGATTCATGTCTTTACCGAATCTGAGCATGGGGTTCGCAATCTCAAAATTATTCTTGTTTTTGGGCTTTTCTTAGTAATATTAATAGCATATCTTTAATGCTATAAATAGTATATTTCAACCAAACGCCTCTTCCGGGGCACAGCCTATGTTGACATTGAAATGTCATTAAGTCTAAGAAATACAAACGTTTGCAAGCTTCAAGATCGAGAATTCGACGTTTGCATCGTGGGCGGTGGAATTAATGGTGCCGTATCAGCGGCCGCTCTCTCGGCGCAGGGTGCAAAAGTTGCACTCATCGATCGCGGTGACTTCGGCGGCTCCACCAGTTCCCAGTCCTCCAATTTGGCCTGGGGTGGCATCAAGTACCTTGAGACTTGGGAGTTCCCTCTGGTATGGAAACTGTGCAAGAGCCGAAATCACCTCACCGCCAGTTACCCGTCCATAGTGAAGGAAATTCGATTCCTAACCACCATCGAGAAAGGATTTCGTTTTCCACCATTTCTGATCTATCTGGGTTCATTGCTTTATTGGTTCATGGGGCGCTTTGCCACCGGTGCGCCAAGATTTTTAAGCCCAACTGGGCTTTCGAGGCGTGAACCCATTGTAGATATTGAAAATGCTGCAGGTGGTATTGAGTACTCCGATTGCTACTTTCATGACAATGACTCACGCTTTGTGTTTGGATTTGTGCGATCCGCTTTGGACTATGGAGCCATTGCCGCAAACTACGTGGGTTCTTCTGGCGCGAGTTACGAGGACGACACATGGGTGATTCAAGCAACTGATGAACTCTCGCAAAAAAACTTCGCCATACGCGCCAAAGTACTCATCAACGCCTGTGGTCCTGGAGCGGACGCATACAATAAAGTGTCTGCGCAAACAACGAAGACTCGCCATGTCTTCTCAAAGGGCGTCCACTTGGTCGTAGACAGAGTAAGCCAGGAGAGACGCATTCTCGCTTTTTTCGCCAGTGACGGGCGGTTGTTTTTCGTGATCCCCATGGGCCCAAAGACTTGTATCGGTACAACAGATACAAGGGTTGAACAACAGGATGTAGAGGTTTCAAAGGAGGACAGGGACTTCATCTTACGAAATGCCAACGAAATGCTCCTGTTGGATGAACCCTTAACGGAGTCCGACATAATCGCAGAACGCTGTGGCGTGAGACCCTTGGCTGTAGAAGGTCAGGATGATTCCGATGACTGGGTCAAGCTTTCCAGAAAACACACAATTGAAATCGACGAAAACACTCACCACATTAGCATCTTCGGTGGCAAGCTCACGGACTGTTTAAATATAGGGGATGAGGTTGTTGATCTGGTAGCGGATCTTGGTGTGACGCTTAAGTACCGGGGTGCCAAGTGGTACGGTGAGCCAGATAAGAGCGTGCATGAAGCGTTCCTGCATCAGGCGAACCTTATGGGTTTAGATGCTATGACAAACCCAAAGTCTTGCGAAGTTTTGTCGGAGCGACTTTGGCGTCGTTATGGCTCTTCCGCATTCGAGATGCTTGAGTCTATTCGCGAAGATCCGGCGGATGCTGAATGCATGATCCAAAAGGCTGAGTACTTACGTTGTGAGATTGAGCAGGCAGGTCGTCGGGAAATGATCACCAAACTAGAGGACTTCTTGCGTCGGCGTTCTAAGATCAGTTTAGTGGTTAGCCGGGACGACCTTTTGGCTGCCCCGGGTTTGATGGATGCGTGTCGCGTACTATTTGGCGATGCGGCACAACAAAAGTATGATGAGTACTTCGCACAAACAGACGTTTCGTCTCTGAAGTAAATTCGTGGTTCGTTTTCTCCTCGTAATACTCGTTTTATCTGCCTTGATGTTTGCTTATCCCGTATGGCGGATAACAGGCTGGTTAGATTTGCCCGATGTCATTCGTGTTGCTGTCACTGTACCCGCGTTCTTTTCTCAAGTGTTTGCGCGGTTCGCACTGCGCAAACGCAAAGGAATGGTGGCCTATGTATTGCGAGGTGCTGCGGATCTTTTCCTAGGCCTCGCGCCGGTACTGCTATTTGCCGTGTTTGGAGCTGAATTGGCCTTACTGTTGGTTGATCTACCTACGGCCGCTGTCGGCTGGACGGTGATTCTGGTGGTTATCTTGGCTTTAGTCTGGGGATTGGCAACTGCTTGGCGACCAAAGGTTGTGAAAGTAGAGCTCAAGACAAATAAGCTTTCGAAAGCGCTCCGTTTTGTTCAAATTTCGGATGTCCACATCGGATCTAGGAGTAAGCGATTCCTGGACCGCGTTATGGGGCAGGTGGCGGCACTAAATCCCGACTTTCTTTGCATTACCGGAGACTTCATCGATCAGTCTGGCATCTCGGTAGACACGCTATCGGCTTTGCGAAAACTCGACGCACCCATCTATTTTTGTACCGGTAATCACGAATACTACGAAGACATTAACAACATCCTGATGAACTTACGTACCCTGGGCGTAGAGGTGTTGGATAACCGGGTGGTTTACCATGGGGAAGCCCAAATCATTGGAATAGATGACAAGTCTGATCCCAGTCAGGTGGAGCGCGTTTTGCCGACGCTGCCGCTGCAAAGCGGCTTCTACTCAATTCTCTTATACCATCGCCCCCACGGCATTGAGTCTGCTGCAAAACATGGCGTAGACCTTAAGCTATCCGGGCACACTCACAAGGGTCAAATAAAACCATTCGATTTCTTTGTCAGGCGTGTTTTCAAAAGATACGCGGGACTCTATCGTCACGAAGACGCGTTTTTGTACGTGAATCAGGGCACCGGTACATGGGGGCCAACGTTGAGGTTGGGTACCATCAGTGAAATAACCTTGTTCCAGGTGGAGCCATACGCCGTTCCCTAGGTGCGTCTGCGGATTCAAACGTCGTAGGTTGATTGCCCAATAAGAGGGCACTATCCAGTATCCTACGGGCAACGTGAAATTCAGAGTGCTCAAAAGTTGACTGAGAAACCAATGTATCAATTAGCACTCGGGGACCGTTGCTTTTTCGTGCTGGTGTTTTCTTCTGGCCTCCTAGCATATTACTTGCTCCCAGTGTGGTTCACCCTACTGAGCGATCATCACGGGTTCTCACTGTCTGAGGTGGGTGTGTTGCTCAGTGTTGATCTGGCGTTCGGTACATTGGCGTCCTTTGCCTCAAGATTTTGGATCAGCCGACTCAACTGGCGCGCAGTGGCCTCGATAACCATCGTCGGTGCAGCGATGGCGAATTTTGCTTGTATCGGACTAGAAAACTTCACCGCTTTTTTCGTTCTCCGCGGGCTCGCCGGGTTTTTTTCCGGTTCGATGATGGCCCTTGCTTACGCTGGATTTGCACAAACTGCTGAGCCAGCTAGAGAATTTGGTCTCGCAATGGCCTCGCAGATTGCCTTGGGTGCTGCTGCGCTCTATGGGACTACCTGGTTGATTGGATATCAGTACGAGGATGGCGCATTCGCACTCGCGGGCATATTGACGGCGATGCCGCTGCTCTTTTATCGCTTCTGTCCGTTAAGAAATCCTGTTCTGGCAATTGAAAAACCCTCTGGTACCCGAGCCACTTTGAGGGTGTGCTTAGCCCTTTTTTCCATGACCCTGTTCATGTGCACATTGACAGGCGTGTGGACCCTCTTAGAGGTCATCGGCGATATGGGAGGGTTCGAGCCGATTACGGTCGGGAAACTATTGTCTGTTAGCCTGGTCTTCAGCTTTCTTGGAGCCTTGTTCACTTCTTTCCGACCAAGCGGTTTGTCTTTGCGGTTAGGGATCGCCGGTGGGTATCTGGCGCTAGTTATAGCGCTCTTTCTCCTCGGTCTGGAAAGCTTGTTGTTATACGGATTGGCGGTCATGGTTTACAATTTCTTTTTTAGCTTTGTCATGCCGCTACAGTGTGAGTGGATAGCTCAAAGTGATGATGCTGGCTTGAACGCTGTGCTCGTTCCTGTCGCCCAGGGCCTAGGTGCAACGGCGGGTCCGTTCATCGCATCCGTGCTGCTGCAGCAGTTTTCCTTAAGCGTTTTTCTCATAACAAGTGTGTTTCTTTTGATCATAAGCTTTTCCATTTTTGCCGTTCTTGGGCCAAGCCTAGCTCACGGGGCAAGGTCGACAAGGTGAGGTCCATAGTCAGATCCTTTCAAGCGTTGATTCGTAACAAGCGGCTGAGTCTCGCGATCTTCGCATTGGTGTCGATTGCAGTGGTGTTTTGGTCACTTTCGAGGGTGCCTGCACTCAGTGAGAAAGCACAGATGGGGGTGCGAACAAACATAACTTCAATTGCTTTCGATGTCATCGCGCCCGTCACCGCCAATGATGGTTTAGTGGTTCGTATCGCTAAGACAACCGCAAATTGGCTTTTCACCAATTGGAAAGGTATGACCTTCGGTCTTTTGTTTTCCGCCGCCGCGCTGACTCTTTTGGGTACCGTCAGGCGGAGGAGTTTTGAAAGAGCCTGGTTGAACACTTTGTCACGAATGTTTTTTGGGGCGCCTTTGGGTGTCTGTGTCAACTGCGCTACACCCATTGCCCAGGGTCTCTACTCTGCTGGTGCTCGCTTGGAAACTGCCCTAGCCACCTTAATCAGTTCACCGACTCTGAACGTCATCGTGCTTAGTATGTCCTTTACGCTGCTGCCCTGGGAGATTGCGTTTGCCAGCGTTGCTGGCGTCTTTGCGATACTGATTTCATTGCCTTGGATCATTCGTATTTTTGCCAAAGATGCAGCAATAGCCAATTCGAACAGACCAAATAACATGTTGCCACCCGCACCGACACCTATCATGGAGTTGGAGACTTGGGGTGATGCTGCCGCCGCGGGGGCGAAAGACTTTCTCAAAAACCTTTTCTTCGTTGTTCGAGTTGCTCTGCCGCTGATGTTATTGGCCGGGGCCCTGGGGGCCGCGGTTATCGAGGTCACGCCACTGAAGGGCCTGACCGAACTATCCGCATCCATAACTACGATTCTTATGGTTTCGCTAGTAGCGGTGTTCTTACCGGTGCCAATGGCATTTAACGTCATTGTCGTTATGGTGCTATTAAATGCAGGTATGAACCCAGGGCTTGCAGCCGTGCTTCTCTTTGGTCTTAGCGTCTTCAGCATCTATCCAGCGGCGGTTCTGGCTCGCCAGATCTCAGCAAGACTAAGCCTTGCACTGACCACTTGTATGGTTATTGTTGCCGCTGTTCTCGGAATTGCAACCGATACCTATTTCCAGCACAGCGAGCATCAAAAAAGAGAAAACCTGCGTGCCGCCAACCAGGAGATATCTACCAATATTGTTGGCCAAGTAGTGCAAATCTGTTCTTCACTGCCACAGCATTTGGTCGCACGATGCTACTCACAACAAATGCCGGCGATGATGGATGTGGTTGAGGGTGTGGATTTGTGCAGCGATCTCCCATTGGCAATAGACGAAAGTGGCTGTCGTCAAGCGCTGCGTCTCACAAGAATTCGTATTGCGGCTTTGGAGCGTGGCTCCACGGAGCCTTGTATGCGTCTCGGTTCGCAACAATCGCGACGTTCTTGCCTAAGAG
Organism: Pseudomonadota bacterium; assembly: GCA_039029655.1. Taxonomy (GTDB): domain Bacteria; phylum Pseudomonadota; class Gammaproteobacteria; order Steroidobacterales; family JBCCFQ01; genus JBCCFQ01. The sequence continues at coordinate 5,675 of JBCCFQ010000021.1, forward strand.
TGGTCGCCCCTGAAGTCGCAATGAAAGACCGAGATATGGAGGTGTGCAATCAGCTTTCCCAACCCTCCGATATTCAGTCCTGTAGAAATGCGTACCTTAACGCGAGTTTGTTGTTTAATCCCGATGATTCAGCATGCATGCACCTAGAAGGTGATGCGAAGACACTGTGCGGTTTGAATGCTCAAATCTATAGAATTGCAGACGCTGAAAACCTGGCGCTATGCGACGATCTGGGGGGTGATGCCGGTGTTGTACAGCAATGCCGATGGGTTACAGCCACAAGTCTCGTTGGAAAAAGAAATGACACAAGCGGATGCGAGATGCTTTCCGATGAACCGCGAAGTCGTTGTCTTGAGCACGCATTTGCATGGAAAGCCCAAAGAACCCAAGATTTTCAACCCTGCCAGATGATCGAATCCAAGGATCTACGGGATACTTGCCAGGTACGTGCGGCATCGGCAAAGGTTAAGTTCATACTCGCAACCCAAACACGGGCTGCATCAATTCCCAAAGAACCAGAGCAGGCCAAATCAGAGCAACACACAAACGATTCCATCGACGTTAAGGTCATGGATGTCGTGGACGTTTACAAGGACGACTCCATCAACATAAAAGGGTTTCCATACAATTCAAGCGAAGAAGAGAAAACATTTCGCAAAAAAATATCGATGAACTGGGTATCAGCTCAAGTTGGAATTTTGCGGCGACGGATTTGTTTGAGCCCTTTATCATGGGAAAAGGTGTGTCATCTGGAGACTTCAACAATGATGAATGGCCAGATATTTTGTTGGCGACCGAGTCGGGTGTTCGACTCTACAAAAACATGGGCGGTTTTTTTCGTGAGTTCAACATCGAGCAAGGTGATCTCGATGAAAAAAATGTCTTCTTGGTGACCTTGGTTGACGTTGACGGTAATGGTTATCAAGACATATTCGCCACGACCTATGGTGGCAGCAACTATTTGGTTTCTAACTCTGACGGTGACTTTTCCGAAGCAGAAGTGAAAGAGTTCTCAGGTGATGGCCGGCTGCTTACACTCTCGGCTGGATTCGGTGATCTCGATCAAGATGGAGATTTGGATCTAGCATTGGGCAACTGGTCCAGTGGATCCGAAAAACTGTTTTCCCCAGAGTTTTCCGCCAATGAAATCTTATACCAGGAGAATGGTGACTATCGACGCACCGTTATGGATGACATCAAGGGGGAAACCAATTCAGTACTGATCACGGATCTCAATGGAGACCAGCTTGCTGATGTGTTGTTTGGGAACGATAGGTTAACGCCTGACTTCTATTATTTGGGGGTCGGGCAGGGTCAGTTCGAGCTCATTCAACGTGACGATGGCGTGCCACTGTCATCAATGTTTACCATGAGCCTTGAATCTGCTGACTTCAACAATGATCTCGCGATGGATGTCTTCTCAACGGACATGAGCTTTGCGCGCGCAGCCACGGTTGACTATTGTGATCAGGTTTCCACCGAAAACTGCCAGCACTGGTTGGAAATACTCGAAAACTTACCGGACCTTGGTGTGTCTGTCTGCAAGGGCAGCTTCAATGCCCCAGCTTGTGTGGATGCAATGTCTATTTCAGCAGCACAGTTGCTCAAAGATGATCGTCCCTGTAATGCCATAACCAGCTCCCAAAGTGCACAACGGCTGTGTCGCCACCTGGCGCGCACCGCGGCACCGGAGGTGGCGATCGACGTTAACGCTCATATAGAGCAGCGGCAGCAAAATACATTATTACTCAAAAGTGGTGATTCATTCTTTGATGCTGCCAATGAGTTGGGTGTCGATTCGAGTTATTGGAGCTGGAATGCGTCGGCCGCGGATTTGGATAAGGATGGTTGGAACGATATTTATGTGGGCAATGGCTTTCACTTTGGGGATGGCTTTTATGAAGTTCAGCCTAATCGAATGTTTAGAAACGTGTCCGGGGCGGAATTTGATGATGTAGCTGGTTCCTGGGGTCTCGATGACTTGATCAATACACCGAGTTACACGTATATCGACTACGATCTAGACGGCGATCTAGATATTTTCGCATCCGGTGTCATGGAAAGTCCTCGCCTTTTTGAGAATAAGCTCAACTCTCACAATTCAGTTTCTTTTAGACTGAGACAGTCCGGGAAGAACTCAGACGCCATTGGGGCGACGGTTACGATCAACAGTGGCGACAAGGCTCAGATCAAGGAGCTGTCTCTAAGCGGAGGCTTTATGTCCTATGATCATCCCGTGGTCTATTTTGGACTCGCTGAGAGCAAGGTTGTAGACAAGTTAACTATTGTTTGGCCCGATGGGGAGCAAACGACAATTACAGACCCATTGGAGGCTAACCACCACTACGTAGTCCAACGACGGTGAGAGCTACCCCTTCGGTAGAGTAAAGAAGTCAAGAATGAAACTTTCCCACCAGTTCGTCCCACCAACAATCAGTGACGCTAGCAGAACTCCAAAGAAAATGGATCCGCCGACTATCGTCCCTTTGTGAACTTTACCTAGGCATGAAACATCCCTAAGGGGTATGCAAAGGAACAAAGATAACAATATTAAGAGGGCAAGCGCGGGACTTAGATCCAATGAATCTACGATTCTCGCCACAGCAGGCGGCGTTAAGCAGATTGTCGCAAGAACCATATATCTTCTATGAAAGTCCAGTTGCCGCCGGTATGACAAAGCTAAGACATACAAGACGGTGAAAGACAGCATGTTGCCAACGTTAAACAGCAGAACCACCGCGGCATCGTTTTCAGCAAACAAACGATGGTATCGGACCAAAGCAATGCTTAAGCCGCTTACTATGATTGCAACAACAAGTACTACGCTGGCCTTTCCTAGGACAGCATGTCGTCGATTGGCCCCAGCGCGCACGGCGCTTACTTGGAGGGGGAGGAAGAGAAACCAGGCGATCATCGCGACACCATGAAAGGCCAGTAGAGGCGAAAAAGGCGGTATTTTCTGAGGCAGTAAGATAGCGTTTAGTACAAATCCTAGTGCAACGACCGATATCAAAATCCATGCCATGGACAGTTCGAAACCCCAGCCCGCTGTGCTGCGTAAATCCTGTTTAGACATTCAATGGGCCTCGTAACTCACTATTTTTAATACAAAATGATAGAGTATTGTAATGCACCACTCTAGGCGCTAGTCTACCTTTATGGCCTTTCTTGCCCGAGGATTGATGTATTTTGCGTTGCTGGCAATTGCGAGTAACGCTTGGGCTTTAGAGCGTCCTAGTTGCCATACTGAATCCAGTGCACCCTCAGACATGGCTCACCACCTTCACGCCCCAGAGTCTGGTCACCATCATGCCAGCGAGTCGGATTCCAGCGACGAGTGTGAGTGCTGCGATGATTGCAGTGACACTTGTTTTACTACCGCGAGTTCTTTCTTTGGCGTATTACCATCATTGGATGCGTCGACCAAGGTTTTCACAAACCCTCTTGCTGGGAACGTCAAAAGCCTAACTATTTCCCCACCTCCAGACCGTTTGCTCCGCCCCCCTATTCCTTCGATCCGCTAAGTATTTTTGCGCCCAGGGCGCAATCAATGGGTTTCCACAAGGAAACCAAAATTTAAGATTAAGAGAGAATTGTCATGAGAACTCATCTCATCACACTCATCAACGTGATGTTAATCGCGTCAATGGCGGGCTGTACCAATATTCCAGCTGATCTGGGTCGCTCAGACGTTGCCGACCTTTTGCTGGACCGCGGTCACGCCGAAGCCGGTGGGGATCTAGATGTATCCCAATTACTTCAAAATCCCCTGGATCGACAGACTGCGGTCACTATTGCGTTGATCAATAATCCCGAACTCCAAACCACTTATGCAAAGCTGGGCTTTGGTGCTGCGGATCTTTATCGTGCCGCCCGGATTCGAAACCCGGTTTTTGAAGGGGCCTGGCTGGATTCTGATGAAGCGAGTGCGGGAAATCTGGTTACTCTGGGACTTGCGGTGTCATTCACGGATTTGTTGACCTTAAGAGCTCGCAGGCGTTTGTCTGAGTCCCAATTAGCTGTTTTGAAAATGTCCATTGGCGGTGACGTGTTGACCATGGTCCAAGAAACAGAGAGTGCCTTTTACGACTATCTCGTAAAAAAACAAATATCGAATCTGCGAGAGAGAACCTCCAAGACGGGTAGCCTTTCTGCCGCATTGGCCCAGCGACTTCGCGAGGCGGGTAATCTTTCTCCTCGGGAACTCGCTATTGAGGAGTCTATTGCCTCCGAGGCCAGGCTTGTTTCTTTTAGCGCCCAAGCCAGTGCGTGGTCTGCGCGAGTTTCTTTAGCTAATCTTCTCGGGATCTCTGTGGCGGATGACTGGGAGGTACAGTCTCAAATACGTGAACCTTTGAAACAAGAGGACGACCTTGAAGATCTTGTGCGGATAGCGAAACAAACTCGCCTTGATCTACTGGCTGCCCAAGCCCAGGCGGACATGTTGGTAGACAAATACGATGTCGTCGGTTGGTCTCGCTGGGTTGCGGGTTTGGAGGGTGGCGTCGAGCGTGAGCGTGAGCCAGATGGGGAGGAGCTCACTGGTCCGACCTTGCACTGGGAATTACCTGTCTTTAGTCAGCGAAAAGATAGGGACTACCAGGTACAGGCGGACCTGACGATAGCCGCGCAAGAACTCAGACAAAAACACATCTTGGTTGAGAACCAGGTCAGACTTGCCTATGCGGCGGTTCAAAACGCCAAATCCCGTGTTCGAGAATATCAAGAGGTTCTAATCCCCCAACGCAAAAAAGTGGTTGCCCGAGGCCAAGAAGAGGTCAACTTCATGCTTATCGGAATTTTCGAATTACTTGCTTTAAAACAGCAAGAATATGACAGCTACCAGGGTTATTTTGAATCGGTCCGGGACTACTGGCAGGCTCGTTCAAGTCTTGCTCAAGCAGTCGGTCGCCGGCTCCCCAGTGGTGACAGTGATGCATCACCACCCATAGACCTCAGACAGTTTTTTGAATCCGACACCAGTACGTCCCATGAACACCATCATTCATCAGCGAAAGCGGGAGGTGCCCAGTGACATCACGAAGAGATTTCCTGACCATATCAAGTGCCGGAGCCTTGGCGGCTGCCGTGGGCTCACTGCCATCTTCGGCGCAGTCCCAGACAGCAGCTCAAAACGGCAAGTACAACCCGGTGAGAACACTTAATGGGTGGACCCTGCCGTTTACAATGAAAGACGGTGTCAAAGAATTCCATTTGGTCGCAGAAGAAGTGCAACATGAATTCGCACCTGGCACCACGGCCAAGTGTTGGGGCTACAACGGTTCTACGCCTGGACCAACCATTGAGGCCGTGGAAGGAGACCGTGTCCGAATTCTGGTCACCAACTGCCTTAAGGAGCACACCACGGTTCATTGGCATGGTCTACTACTGCCCAGCGGGATGGACGGCGTGGGTGGTGTTAGTCAACCCCACATTTCGCCGGGTGAGACCTACGCATACGAGTTCACACTGAATCAGCATGGAACACATATGTACCATCCCCATGCCGATGAAATGACCCAAATGGCGGTGGGTATGATGGGAATGTTCATCATTCATCCCAAGCAGCAAACCACACCAAAAATTCACAGGGACTATTGTTTTTTGTTGCACAATTGGGCAATACACCCAGGCACTTATCGCCCTGATCCGTCGGTGTTACAAGACTTCGATCTGTGGACTTTCAACAGCAAAGTGTTTCCCGCCATAGAGCCTGTGGTGGCACGCACGGGTGAACGAGTGCGGGTGCGAATTGGCAATTTGTCCATGTGGAACCACCCGATACACATGCATGGCGTGCAGTTTGTTGTGACTGGATCCGATGGTGGGCGCTGGCAGCAATCCTTGTGGAGGCCCGAGACCACCGAGATTGTGGGTGTGGGTCAAACCAGGGACATTGAGTTTGTGGCAGTGCCCGGGGACTGGGTGTTTCACTGCCATATGGCCCATCACACCATGAATGCCATGGGGCATGACCTACCCAACACCCTAGGTGTGGATCAAGCGGGTATTGAACAGCAGATTCAAGAGATTCTGCCTGGGTATATGGCTATGGGGGAACACGGTATGGCGGAACATCAAAGCCATACGGAAATGGGTCACCACCCTGGGCCTGAAAATACGTTGCCCATGATGATGGGGAAGGGTCCACACGGAAACATCGAAATGGGTGGCATGTTTACCATGGTTAAGGTGCGCAATGACATTGAACCCGGAGATTACAGAGATCCCGGTTGGTATGATGCTCCCACAGGCACCGTGGCAAAACGAATCAGCTCTGATCCTGATTTCGGGAAGCCACACAGAAAGATCAAGTAGCCTTGGATTTGTGGAAGGATTAGATGACCCGATACTTTTCTGACAAGAAAAGACCACCCCACCTGGGGCCGTATCCCCTAGAACGGCTCGCTAGGGTGGATTCGATGAGCAGTTCGCTGGATGTACCAAAGCTAAACCCAGTCAGCTTCCATCGATCTGATGATCCGGCATCCATTGTCAATGCCATGCGTGACTATCAAGCGATGATGGATGCCATTCGCTCTGGCCTGATTAACAAAGGTAAGTCGGAAATTCCTTTGGATCTCAGTGAAAGAGCACAACACATTAAATCCTTCGGCTACTTTCACGATGTATCCATGGTGGGCATTTGCAAGCTTGGAGATGATTGTTTCTTAGACGCCCCCATCGAAAACCCCGATGTCACGCGATTGGGGGAAGACCTGCGTACAAAACAAACAAAAACGTTTGCTGCAGGCATCGATGTCATCATGGCAGAACTGAAAGAGGCTATGGACATTCCGGCGGCCACCGCCCACACCCATACTCACGCTATCGTTTTGCTTCACGAGTTTCCTCGGGACCCAGGGGCGGATGAGTCTGGATGCGAATGGATTCAAAACGCTCAGGAAGCACGAGCAGCTTTCTTAGGCACAGAAGCAGCCTGTGTTTTGGCCCACTACATTAGATTGCTGGGTTTTGACGCCCGCAGTCATTCCTTGTCCGCCACGGACGTTCACTTGAATCGTCTGGCGGTTCTTGCTGGGTTGGCGACGGTGGAAGATGGCCAACTACATAACCCATACTTGGCCAATCGCTTTGTCGTCACGGCCATCAGCACGAACCTAGAATTTGCCTGTGACAAACCCCTGGCTTCCTGGTCCCAACAGCCAAAACATAAGACTCACGGGTTAGCCTGGAAGTGGGGTGTCGGTTTTGCCAAGAATGCGTCAAATCACATTCCCTATGCCAATCGCGAGTATGTGCAGGGCGCCTTACCTTTCGAGAAACTGAAAAGAGTGGACAGTCCCACCACTTATATGGACGAAGCCCACATCCCCAGAGTGCCTAAACGGACAGACATATTTGCACGAGCCCAGTTTGGCGACATGGGGAAAAGTCTTGAGGATGGTGCAAGAAATGGGTTGTATGTTCGAAAAACGGCACCGTCAATGGCCCAACGTAAACCCATGAGCGCTTTTGTGCTTTTGCAAAACAAGAGTGATACGGAGTCTATTGCTGAGCACACCTCAACCATTGATCCGCAGCTAAACGCAGAGAGAATCAAGGCGACTTGTTATTTTCTAGGGATTGACGCTGTGGGTATATCACGATGTCCGGAGTGGGCGTTTTATTCCCATGATGCAGCGGGTGACCCGATAAAACCCACCCACGATCATGCTATTTCCATGCTCATCGATCAGAAATATGATGCGCTTGATGGCTCTTCCGGTGATGATTGGATTTCCGTTGCTCTATCCATGCGCGAGTACTTGCGATTTTCATTGCTAGGCGGAGTCGTCGCCGAGCAGATTAGACGACTGGGGTATGGCGCCAAAGCCCACACCGCCACAGATGGAGATGTCTTACAACCACCGCTGCTGTTGTTGTCAGGCCTTGGTGAAGTCAGCCGGATTGGCGAAGTCATCCTGAACCCCTATTTGGGTCCGCGACTTAAGTCGGGCGTAGTAACCACTGATATGCCCATGACCCATGACAGACCGATAGATTTCGGTTTACAAAAGTTTTGCGAGTCTTGCAACAAATGCGCCCGAGAGTGCCCGTCTGGGGCGATAACCGCGGGGCCCAAGCTCATGTTTAATGGCTATGAGATCTGGAAGTCAGACAGCCAACGATGTGCAACCTATCGGATCACATCCCCCAGCGGTGCCATGTGTGGCCGTTGCATGAAAACCTGTCCTTGGAATCTGGAAGGATTATTCTCGGAAAAACCGTTTCGCTGGGCGGCCATGAATGTGCCCCTGGCCGCGCCTTTGTTGGCAAAGATGGATGACGTAGTAGGCAACGGGGGGCTCAACACCACTAAGAAGTGGTGGTGGGATTTGGAGATACAAGAAGACGAAGGTTATAGGCCCACAGTACATGGTAGTCATGCAAGAGATTTGCAAACGGACTTAAAAATTAACTACGAGGACCAGACCCTTGCGGTCTACCCTGCTGATCAAGCGCCTCATCCATGGCCATTTCCTTTTCCTATGGAGCGAGAAAAGGGTATTGAAGCCTATCAAGCTCTGGTTACCGCGGAACAATACAAAGCGAAGCTACGAGAGGGTGATACCGAGGGTCTGTTTCACATATACAAGGATAGTGGTGAAGAACCGGTCTTACAGGTGAATGTCGCCAAGGCTGAGGTCCTCTCTCCCGATACGACGCAATTCCAACTAAGCCGTCAAGATGGTGAGCCCTTGCCGGAGTGGCGTGCAGGTGCTCATATCGATGTTGTGGTAGCACCCGGTTTTATTAGGCAGTACTCATTGTGCGGTGATCCGAAAAATAGGCAACACTATGAAATTGCGGTGTTGCGGGAACCTGAGGGTCGTGGTGGTTCGAAGTTACTGCATCGTATTTTTAGCGAGGGAAGACGTGTTTTCGTCTCCAAGCCCATTAACCATTTTCCTTTAGAAGGGTCTGCGCGACACAGCTATCTTATGGGGGGAGGCATTGGCGTGACCCCAATGATCACCATGGCCCATGAACTCCACCACAGTAATCGTCCCTTCGAGTTTCACTACAGCTGTTCCAGTCGAGAGTCCGCAGCTTTTTTGAAGTTACTGGAAAGTATGCCCTGGGCAGACCGGGTGATTGTTCATATCTCCCAAGAAGGTACGCGGGCGGATTTGGATTCGATTTTGAGCAACTATCAATCTGGTGATCATGTGTATACCTGCGGTCCAGATAGATACATGGAAGCTGTTTTGGCTACCGCTGAGAACATGGGTTTTCCGCAAGATGCGCGGCATTTCGAATATTTCTCCGTCCCGGATGCTCCGGATTACGTGAATCACGAGTTTGTCTTGAAACTCATGAAAAGCGGTAGAGAAGTACGCGTACCAAAAGAGAAAACCGCCACGGATGTTTTAGCGGAGCACGGCATTCATGTGGATACAAAGTGTTCCGATGGGATTTGCGGCGTGTGTCGGTGTGGTCTGATCTCAGGAGAGGTGGAGCATCGAGACTTTGTCTTATCCAACAAACAAAGGGCTGACAGTATTATTTTGTGCCAGTCCAGGGCGAAAGAGGCCGGTGGCATCATTGAGATTGACTTGTAATCCACTGAGCAAGTATTAGCTCCATAGACAAAATAGTTCGGGTTCGAAGAATCCACACTTGTGATAATGAACTCTTAGGCTATTCGGGAACAAAAGATGAGAAGACTAGTTGCAGCAATAATCCTTGGGATTCAATTTTTTCCAGTGGAATCTTTGCATGCTGAGGTCATGGATAGTGCCGATGATGGATTTCACTTAAAGATCATTGTGGAGGTCGATGTCCCACGGGGAGAGACCTATCGTCAGTTTCTGAGAGTCGGTGAGTGGTGGAACTCGGACCATACTTGGTTTGGTGACGCAAAAAACATGTACATCGAGCCCGTGGCGGGTGGGTGCTTTTGCGAAGTGGATGGTGGACAGTCGGTTCTGCATATGCTGGTCAGTTTTGTTCGCCCAGGTCGAACGATCAGAATGTTGGGTGGGTTGGGACCTCTACAGGAAATGGGTTTACAAGGTGTGATGACCTTTCAGTTTGACGATATAGATGGAGGCGGGACCCGAGTGACCCATGAGTATAGAGTTACGGGTTATGCAAAGGGCGGTCTGAAAGGCTTGGCGCCCGTCGTGGATCAAGTGCAGCGGGACCAGGTGCAAAGACTCAAGGCAAGACTGGAATCGCC
>JBCCFQ010000022.1:0-15158 GCA_039029655.1 Pseudomonadota bacterium
TTACATCATGCCGCCCATGCCACCCATGCCGCCCATGCCGCCCATGTCAGGCATTGCAGGAGCTGCTTCATCGTCCTTAGGCATTTCTGCCACCATTGCTTCGGTGGTTAGCAACATACCTGAGACAGATGCAGCGTTTTGGACCGCAAATCGGGTTACTTTGGTGGGATCCAAAATACCCATTTCGATCATATCGCCGTAGGTGTCGTTAGCAGCGTTGTAGCCGTAGGTACCATCACCGGCGGTTACCGCGTTCAATACTACCGAAGGATCGCCACCGGCATTGTCCACGATTTGTCGCAAAGGCTCTTCAACCGCACGACGCAGGATAGACAAACCAACGTTTTGATCCGCATTAGCACCTTCCAGGCTGTCGATGGCCAAACGTGCGCGAAGCAACGCTACACCACCGCCGGGCACAACGCCTTCTTCAACGGCTGCGCGAGTTGAATGCAACGCATCTTCGACCCGTGCTTTCTTTTCCTTCATTTCAACTTCCGTGGCCGCACCCACTTTGATCACGGCAACACCACCAGAAAGCTTAGCAACGCGTTCTTGGAGTTTTTCTTTGTCGTAATCAGAGGTCGCTTCTTCGATTTGGGTACGGATTTGAGCAACCCGACCTTGAATCGCTTCGGCGGCACCAGCACCGTCAATCACTGTGGTGTTTTCTTTGGTAATTTGTACTTTCTTAGCATTACCCAAATCATCCAAAGTAGCTTTTTCAAGACTCAAACCAACTTCTTCAGAAATAACAGTACCGCCGGTCAATACCGCGATGTCTTCCAGCATGGCTTTACGACGATCACCAAAACCAGGTGCCTTAACCGCGGCAACCTTAACGATGCCGCGAATGTTGTTCACAACCAAAGTTGCCAAGGCTTCGCCTTCAACGTCTTCGGCAATGATCAACAACGGACGGCTGGCTTTTGCAACGCTTTCTAGCAAAGGCAGCAAATCGCGGATGTTAGAGATCTTTTTGTCGAACAACAAAATAAAAGGGTTCTCTAGATCAGCACTTTGACCTTGTTGGTCATTGATGAAGTAAGGAGACAGGTAACCGCGATCGAATTGCATGCCTTCAACGACGTCCAGCTCATTTTCCAGCGCTGAACCTTCTTCGACGGTGATTACACCTTCTTTACCCACTTTCTGCATGGCTTCGGCGATGATGTTGCCGATGCTTTCGTCGCTGTTTGCAGAAATGGTTCCTACTTGGGCGATAGCGGTGTCATCTTCACAAGGCTTAGAAAGATCTTTCAATGCGTCAACAATCCCAGTAACACCTTTGTCGATGCCACGCTTAAGATCCATTGGGTTCATACCAGCGGCAACTGACTTCAAACCTTCGCGTAAAATCGCTTGAGCCAAAACGGTTGCAGTGGTGGTGCCGTCACCGGCTTCATCAGAGGTTTGAGAAGCAACTTCCTTAACCATCTGTGCACCCATGTTTTCGAACTTGTCTTTGAGTTCGATTTCTTTAGCAACCGATACGCCGTCTTTGGTCATGGTAGGAGCACCAAAGCTCTTGTCCAAAACAACGTTACGACCTTTCGGTCCAAGGGTTACTTTTACCGCGTTAGCAAGAACGTTCACACCTTTGAACATTCGTTGCCGCGCGTCATCACTAAACTTGACTTCTTTAGCAGCCATTAACTTTTCCTCTAACTATTCTCGAATGAATGTGTGATTCGTCTTAGCTTTCCAATACGGCCATGACGTCTTCCTCACGCATAACCAACAGCTCTTCGCCGTCGATTTTCACTTCGGTGCCGCCGTACTTGCCGAACAACACTCGGTCGCCGACTTTAAGATCAAGATTGCGAACTTCACCGTTTTCTAGAATTTTGCCGTTTCCAACTGCAACCACTTCACCACGGATGGGCTTTTCAGTTGCAGAATCAGGGATGACAATGCCCCCGGGAGACAGGGTTTCTTCTTCCATGCGCTTTATAATGACGCGATCATGAAGGGGTCTGATCTTCATGGGTTTTCTCTCCTCAAGACTGTTGTAAGAGCTTAAAATTGGGGAGGCAGGCCAGACACTATTGTTAGCACTCACCTCAAGCGAGTGCTAATTCTAGTCATTAGCAACGCGGAGTCAAGACCTGGGGATATTTTGGGCTGGGGTTTGGGAATAATGACGGACACGAAAGAATTACTAATAGTTTTAATAACTTGTGATGCTGGAGAAGCCCAGAGTTTGGCCCAGAACCTGGTACAGCAGGGGCTGGTGGCCTGTGTGAACGAAATTCCGGGGATTAGGTCCACTTATTTATGGGAGGGCAAGGTGCAGTCGGACAACGAAAGTCTGCTTTTGGCGAAGACAACCCAAGCCGCCTATCCGGCCTTGGAAAAGCAGATTCGCCACTTGCACAGCTATACACTACCCGAAATTTTGGCCCTAAGTCCGTTCTGTGGCCTGGCGGAATATGAGCAATGGGTTGTGCAAAGTGTGACCGAGGCACGCTGAAGTAGTCAAAGCCTTGCGCACACTACAAAATGGTAATCCAAAGGCTTAAATCCCGGTCTTGAATGACGAGGACTCCATGAATAGACCAAGATCAATTTTTGTCAGCACCCTGCTCTGGGCATTAGCCGCCACCGGCTTTGCACAGTCTACTGACGATATTCTCCCGCCGGATCAAGCATTTAGCTATACGGCCACGGCGGACGACAAATCCATCACTCTGCGCTGGCAGGTGGCAGATGGCTATTATATGTATCGACACCGGTTTGGCTTTGCCAGCAACACCTCCGGCGTGGAGCTTGCGGATGCGCAAATCCCTCCCGGAAAACGCAAAGTCGACGAATGGTTTGGGGAAGTAGAAACCTACCGCGGCGAATTCGACATCATTGTTCCCTATTCCGGAGAGAATCTCCCCTTAACCATGGATTTGGAGATCAAATCCCAGGGATGCGCGGATGTTGGCCTGTGCTTCCCACCACAAACCTGGACTAAGACCATCGACTTGCCCGTGGGCTCTGTTACCTCAGCCAACGTTAGCCCAGGTGTTCAGCTACTCACCACTGTGGACGAGGAACCCCCTTTATTAGTGGTCACCGACGAATTCTTGCGTCCCGAAGAAGCGTTTGTCATGAGCGCCTCTATGGCCGATCCTTATACCCTGAAAGTTCGATGGGATATCGCCGACGGCTATTACCTTTATAAAGAGAAAATTCAGTTTGAAAGCAGTAGCGATCACGTCCAGCTCGGCAATCCCCGCTTTCCTGCCGGCAAATTTAAGGAAGACGAGTTTTTTGGTCGCCAGGAAGTATTCTTCAAGCAAGTCGACGTCCTGGTCCCGGTGTCTCGAGCGGGTCCCGAAGCGGGTGAGTTTGAGTTCGTCGCAAACTCCCAAGGTTGCGCAGAGGACGGCATCTGTTATCCACCTCGGGATGAATTCACAGCCGTCGCCTTACCCGACGCCACTAACGCCACACCCACGCTAGCTGCCATTGAAAGTGGTGCCGACGGTTTTGTGTCTAAGCAAGATCAGTTGGCCAATATCATTTCAACCGGGAGTTTATTCAGCGTTATCGGCGTGTTCTTTTTAGGTGGTCTATTGCTGGCTTTCACACCCTGTGTCTTGCCTATGGTGCCGATTCTGTCGGGCATCATATCCGGGCAAGGTGAAAACGTAACCCGTGGTCGCGCCTTTGCACTCTCATTAACTTACGTTTTAGGCATGGCACTGACCTACACCATCGGTGGCACCATTGCCGCGTCCTTTGGCGCCCAGTTACAAACTTTCTTCCAGCAAACCTGGATAATTGTGCTGTTCTCGGGTCTTTTTGTTGTCTTGGCATTGTCCATGTTTGGCATGTTTGAACTACAAATGCCCGCCGCCATTCAGACAAGACTCACCAATATCAGCAACAACCAAAAATCAGGCACATTCGTGGGTGTCGCCGTCATGGGCGTACTGTCTGCGCTTATTGTGACCGCCTGTGTGGCCCCACCTCTCATTGCCGCGCTGTTTGTGATTAGCGAAACCGGGGAGACTCTGCGTGGCGCCCTGGCACTATTTGCCATGAGTATGGGCATGGGAACCCCACTGCTTATCGTTGGCGCATCTGCCGGACAACTGTTGCCAAAAGCAGGGGCCTGGATGAATACCGTGAAAGCCGCTGTGGGCGTCATGCTGCTGGGTCTAGCCATATGGTTTTTGGAACGCATCTTGGAACCTCAGATCACAATGTTGCTCTGGGCGACACTCATACTGGGCAGCGCCGTTGCACTACTATTGTCCAGCCGCAAGCAAACTCAGGCCAGTCGATTGGCACCGGTAGTGAGTGTGTTTTTATTGCTGTGGGGTGGCATCGTATTGGCCAGTGGTTTCACTGGTGGACACAGCCCATGGAAACCATTGGCTGGATCTACCTTGAGTGGGCAACACACGGTGCATTTGGAATTCATCAAGATAAAGTCCGTGGACGACTTACAAGATATTCTTAATCGGGGCGAGACGGAAAATAAAACCGTTATGTTGGACCTGTATGCGGACTGGTGTGTGTCTTGTAAGGAAATGGAAAAATACACCTTCACGGTACCTGAGGTCCATTCGGCTTTAGAGACTGCCATCGTCGTCCAAGCGGACGTGACGCAGAATGATGACCTTGACCAGGCATTGCTTAAGTTCATCGGAACACCGGGGCCTCCAACCATTTCTTTTTATCAAGCCAGCCAAGAACTGCGACCTTATCGATTGGTTGGTTTTGTACCAGCGGATGATTTTGTGGTTCACGTAGAAAGAGCGCTGAAGATTCAGGCAAGCAACGCTTCTCTATGAATAGGCTAATTACTGCCATTGCCGTCGTTGTGGTGGTGGCAGCAGCCGGTTTTGGATACATCACACAACGAAAACTGGCCCAGCAAGAGACCCGTCAAGATCAACCGCCACAGGCGACGTCCAGTAGGCGACCAGACTTTTCCTTAACCGATACCAATGGAGTCGACAGAGAAATCTCCGAATGGGATGGTAAAACCATTGCGCTGAATTTTTGGGCCACATGGTGCCCGCCCTGTCGTAAAGAGATTCCCGTGCTTATCGAGGTACAAAACGACTACGCCGATCAAGGTCTTCAGATCATCGGTCTTGCCATCGATGAGATGGAATTGGTCCAGAGCTACGCCGAAGAAATGGAAATCAACTATCCGCTGCTTGTGGGCGAGCAAGAAGCCCTGAACGTGGCAGAAGCCTTCGGCACGGGCGTCACGGCACTCCCCTTCACCGTCATCATCAATCCCGATGGTGAAGTAAAAGCTGTGCACTATGGAGAACTGCACCGGGAAGAACTGCTAGCACTCGTGGAACCGCATTTGTAGAATTCCAATCTAGACGTTTCCAGCGGATGACAGGGAGGTCCAGATGAATGACACGGCCGCACCTTCACGTAGCCACAATATCCAAGCCACACTAGAGCTTTATCGAAATGCACATAAGTGGCTGGTTATTCCAATCATTGTCATTCTGATCGCTTTCGGTCCTTTGTATTTCGCAACCTTCACCACGGAGCCGTGGGCCTATCACATGCACGCCCTGTCGGCTATCGCATGGTACCTGCTGATGATCACACAGCCCTATCTTGCAACACGGGGCCGAATTAAGGATCACAGAAAGTGGGGCATGCTTGGGTTGCTGATCGCAGGTTCGGTGATTATTTCCTCGCTAACGATCACGCCCACGAATGTGTACTTTGGGCACATAGGAGGATTCCCCCCCAGTTTTCCTGCAGAATTTTTTTATGGCCTGACTTTTACTGAAACTCTTGCAATCATTGGATTTGCGGTTTCCGTTGTCATGGCAATCATCAAGGCCAAAGTCCCGGACGAGCATGCAACCTGGATGCTGGGCACCGTATTTTTTGGCTTTATGCCCGCCTTTTTGAGAATAAGCGTCTTGCCGGTCTTTGTGCTCGACATTGACATGTCCACCACCTCAGCCCTGATGGTTTTCGCCCCGATTTTTGTCTCAATCATTTTTTTCGTCGGCTACAAAATCGGCAAGTTAACCCATCCCATGATTCTATCTTCCGTCATCGTGACTGTGATGATGGTCGCCACCTCATACATTGGCAGCCTTGAATGGTATCAAGAGTTTATAACCAACCTGATGAAACCCATGGTTCCATGGCCCGAATCCAGCTAGAGCGAATGGGTACCCAGTTATCGCAATCGGCTAGCGATTTCCGTAACAGTATCCTCCAACGCTGAACGACGGCTCGCCGTGATAGCGTCAGAATCCCCTCGAGGCGCTGAACGCAGAAAACGACGCAACTCCCGGGCAAGACCCGTATCCTTGGACCCATCATCCAGTGCGGAACCCGCCCGCTCCAGTAATACCTGAAGCTCCGTCGCTTTTTCGCTGGACCACACGCCGTCTCTTTGTAATTGATCCGCATAGGCCAGGGCCACCACAGGCTCCGCCGGCCAGCTCACCTGAAACTGTTGTTGGGGGTTAAACACCTCACCTTGATTGGCAAGTTTCGCCGCAGCGATCTCGTTAGCGCTTAGATACTGGCTGGGAATCACATCGAATACATCCAGCCCACGCAATATCTCGGTACCGTAAATGAGCCCGTTATACCAATATACGGACCAATAACCACCCAATAGAAGTTTCTCAGCATCAATGGGCCCACGATCAAAATAGGCTATTTCCACAGGCTTCTTAGAGTCCGTAAAGTCAATGATGGAGATGCCGCCTTGATACCATGCCTGGACAAAAATATCCCTTCCTGGCACCGGCACAATAGAGCCGTTATGGGCCACACAATTTTCCACATCAAGTTGGGGGGCAGGCATTTTGAAGTAACTTCTAAATTCAAGTTTGCCATCGACGATGTCGTAGATGGCATCTGCACCCCAAGTCAGCGGGTCGTAAGATCGGCAGCGAGGAAAAGACCCACCCCCCCATTCATCGGTAAACAAGACTTTTGTTCCATCATTGTTAAAGGTTGCCGAGTGCCAATAGGCGAAACCCTTGTCAATAACCGCATCGATCCGTGTGGGCTTACGTGGATCGGAGATATCAAAAATTATGCCGTTACCCGAGCACGCCCCAGCGGCTATTCCTGCGTCTGGGAAAACCGTAATGTCATGGCACTGATCGGTTTGTTCGGATTCTTGGGTATCGTCGCCATGATCACCACCACGCCAAAGACCCGCCAGCACGCCTGTTTCGGGGTCCGCAAACACGGCGGGTGAATCGACAATCCGGGAACTGGCCGGATCATCAACGGGAATCTCAATGACATCGATGCGAAACAAAGCGGTACGATCGTCGCCAGGTAGGTCATCGAAGCAGGAGGCCATTTCTTCCTGTTCACGAATACTTGACGTGCCGGAGTTGTAAACAATGATTTTGCCATCTTCGCCGGGCCCACTCACCACCGAGTGAGTGTGTGAACCTCGGCAGGTCTGCACCAAACCCACCTGTTTGGGATTGGTGAGGTCACTGATATCAAAAATCCTTAAGCCCCGAAATCTATCCGGGCTGACGTCATCTGTGACGCCGCCTAGACCGCAATCTAGACGACTGCGTGTTTCCTGCACTGACATAATGAGTAAGTCGCCTACAATTGATACGTCACCTTGTCCTCCGGGACAAACAATAGACGCCTTAAGCTCGGGTACCCCATCGCCCTGCAGCTGATACACGTTAAATCCGTGATAGTTACCTGCCACCAGCACGTCGCCGGCAAATGCCATGTCGGTATTCGAAAAGCTCAGCATGGGCCCGCGAGGACTATCACCGTCTACCGGAACCTTGGGCTTGTCTTTCTCTTCTTCGTCTTCTGCGGCCTTTTCTTCCGTTTCGTCTTTGACCGGCTCAGGAGGCGCTTCTAAAGGATTAGCGGGATCAAAAAAGCCATCGGGTCTGGGCATGGCAGCGATGAGCTTCATGTTGAGTATGGCTTCTCCCGCATCTTCAAAGCCCGCGGACAACGTCGCTCGAGGATCGTTTGAAAGGGAACCCAGCAACGCATTCATACGCTCAATTTCTGCCGCTTGGTCATTGACAATATCCGAGGTGAACTCAAACAGTATTGAGTCGTAGGCTGCACCGGGTTGTTCCAACAACTCCTCTACCATGGTGATGGCACCCTCGTGATGAGGAATCATCAATTCCAAAAACAAACGGTCAAAATCCGTTCCCTCTAGCGTGGCCAGTTTCGCCATATCCTCAGGACTTGCCATACCAGCCATGTCGTGGCTTGTGTGCATGGCATGGTGGGCAGTTGGATCCGGTGCCACTTCACCACGATCTGTCAGCCATTGCTGCATGAAATCAATCTCGCCTTGCTGAGAGGCATCGATGCGCCCTGCCAGATCAATGATTTCTTGCCGATTAGTTCGGTCCGAGACCAAAGCAGACATCTGCACCGCTTGGTTGTGGTGGGGAATCATATCCTGCATGAATTTTGTGTCATCGGGAGAATGACTGGTACGTGCGATTTCCACCGCCTGCTTTGCACTCAGCTGGCGATTGTCTTGGCCCGGTGCTCCAGGCTGGACGATAGGTACATCGCCATCGGCAGAACTAACGCCTGAGGCAAACCAAGTGAGAGTGAGGGTTGCGGCCAGAAGCCCTAGCCGATTTCGATACCGATTAACATTCATACAACTATCCGCCCTGAGGGAGTTTCTTGTTTCCTTGGGATCGTCGCATGATTTGAGGGGTGGGGCTAGGGGGGTGGGAGCTGGGAGGCTGGCGTGAATTGGAGGCGGATTCTCGAAATTGGCTTCGGAATTCGGGCTTCTGACCTCGGGAGGTTTCTGAAGCCTGAAGCCTGAAGCCGATGATGATCCGTCTATGGGCTCTAGGCTCTAGCTACCCGTCATTCCGGCGAATGCCGGGCCACAAATCTGGCGTGGTCGGGCGGCATGGAACCCGCGACATCGCGAACGAAGACAATGGGTAAGTGTTTCTGAGCTGTTTAGCCTGCGGGCGAGGAAATACTTACCCATTGTCTTCGTTCAAAATTAGGAGCCGCTTCGCGGCACAACATCGACTGGATCTACCCCTTCGGAGCATGGACACACTTCGAGAGCACGGCTTCAGGGCCCAATGAAAATACGCAATCACAACGGTCCCTTTCAGATTTATGGCCCGCCCTTCGGCAGGATGAAGGGCACTCACCCTCGGGTCATTCAACCCCCTCACCCAGCCTCCGAAAATACTCCGCGGCTATATCCTCATGCTCCCCGGATACAGTCTCCTTGGCACGGGTGCGGACAGTATTTTCGCCTTCCTTTGCGGTTTTGGCCAAAGACAGCTCCAGCTGCTCCACGATATCTAAGACTCGGCTGAACTCTGTCTCAAGCAACTCTGGGTTTCCACTAAAGTCTGCCGATCGGATGCCGGAGGCAAGTTCTGCCAGTTCGGCGATTTCCATCGACTTTAATGGATAATTTTCAGAGTCCCTCAGTAGATCTCTGACACCGTCTACGACTTCATCGGCATCCCGTCGTAGCTCATTGCTAGAATCCAGGTCACCGACCGTCATTCCCGATGGGCGCTGCAAATCGTCTCTGCCTCTGGCACCGGCCTGTTGTTGCTGTTCCGGATTAGCATTATCTTCTAGGGCACGGCGCAGCTGTCTTGTTTCCTGCAACAGTGCTTGCAGCCGATCTGCACTCTGATCTGCAACCTCTCCTGTGGCCATACGGCGGCTGGCTCGATCCAAATCCTCTTTGAGTTGCCGTAGAGCCTCCGTCACCATACTTTCGCTAGAGGCCACGTAAGCTGAATTCCCATCCAAAATGTGTGCAGCACCGATGGACAAACGCGTCTCAATCTCTTGTTGCCTAAGTTCCTCGATGCCCTGACGGAGTTGCCGGGCCACACCCGGACGTTGCTCATCCAAGTCATCGGCTGCCTCTCTCGTCTGTCTCGTTAACGCTTGCAACTCTTGCAATAACTGTTGTTTACCAGTTGCTAACTCCCGCTCCTCTTCATAGGTCAAACCTGTGTCTAATGGGTCATCACTACGCAGTGAACGTCGGACGGCGTCCTGTAATTTTTCTTCGGTCTCTGCCTGTATCCGATGCAGTTCTTCGGCTTCTCTAGCCAATTCTTCCACTTGAGCCTTTAGTGCTTCAGTCTGCGCCGCATTGGCTTGATCACGTGCTCCAACCAATTGCCGTTGTGCTTCATCCATAGCCTGTTGAGCGTTTTGTTGTCCCTGTTCTCCAGGCTCACCAGCTTCTTGAGTTTGCTCAGCCTCATTCATAGCTCTGAGCGCACTGTCCAGACGACGTTTTAATTGTTCAAGTTCACGCTGTTGTTGTTGCTGTCGCTGAGACTGGTCTTCGTTGGGCGTCGATGGATTGCCACTCGCACCGTCCTCAGAACTAGATTGGCTGCTATTGGACAGCTGCTCCAATCGTTCACGCAACTCTTCTACGTCTCGCCTCAATCGTTGCTGCTGCCAACGCTGTTCCGGCGTTGTAAATCCATTGCGCCTCTGCTGCTCTGCTAAACGCTCTTGACGTCTCGCCAGCTCCGCCAGCTCGTCGACGGCTTCCTCTAATCCCGTTTGCGGCGTTTCCGGTGTGGCTTGGCTACCCGTTTCGTACTGATTTTTTTCAAGATCCATCTCCATCTCAAACATTTCCGCCAAGTCGCGACCAGCCTGACCGCCCCCGCCACCGCTATTGGCTTGGAGGGAGATGCTGATGTCGCTAAATACAGCTTCCGCTCTGAGCAAATGCTGTAATGCCTCTTGCTCAGGAAGAATAGCCTGTTCTAACTCGATTTCACCCAATCGCTCCGACGCTGGTTCCATAGCAGCCGCTGCTCTTTTCAAATGCTCTATGAACCGCGAAATGTCGGAATCCCCGGTAAGTTCCCGAGCTTGAGTTCTTAATACCAACGTGTCCACTTGGCCTTTTAGAGTACTTTGCAAGCGAGACAACAGTGCGGCGTTATCCATCACATAGGCATCATCATGTTCTCTGGATTGGTTTTGCTCCTCACGGATCAAGTTCCAGGTTGAGATGATGATTTCCTTTTGCCGTTTGGAAATCTCATTCTGGGGATTGTTGCCTTGGGACATTGGCGAGCCAGACTGTTGCGACTGGCTGTAGCGGCGATCAAAGGGCTGTACATCAATAAAAAATATGTCAGTACGGGCTTCCAGCTCGCGATCTTTAGCGACCGCGTAGTACGCTACCAAATCACCAGGAACCAAATTGCTATCCGACGACAATGATTCCAGCAAAAAAACATGATCGCTTTGTACCTCATCGCTTCCAGCATCCAAGGAAATCGATGCCCATTCCCCTCCGTTGACTGAATAAAACAACTCAATTGCATCTACCTTGTAGTCATCGGTTACGCTTAACTGAGTGGTGACTTCCTCAATGGCACTGGCAGACCAGTCTCTACCAGGCCGGGTAAACTCAATTTCTGGCGCCTCGTCATCTAAACGAGTAATGAAATAGTCGTCCGATAGTCTAATGCGTTCACCGCCCACCATGGCCGCAACGTAATATTGACCATCGCGGCGCACGCTAAAGTCGCCGCTGGCCGTTTGACCGTCCACATCAAGGTCAATGGCCTGGTCGTCTACAATTAACGCTGTGGGTACCATTTCCTCATTACTGGCCACCGTGACTGTGACCCGAGTGCCTTCAATGGCGCGCACGTCCCCGCCAGGATCGCGGACGTCGGGTGACTTCCCAGTCCATTCTGGGTATTCCAACGTCACCACAAGTTTTTCGATGTCCGGCACGTCGATGACTTTGACCGAGTAAGTGGGACTTCTTACCTCAGCGGCAGCGACGTAGTACTCCAAAGGCTCGCGAACCGAAAAGAAAGTGAATTCGAATCCATCCTCCCCTTTGGACATTGGAACCCGCTGCCAATCGTTGCTTTCAAACCTGGCGTGCACAAACGCCGATTGAGGTTGAAACCCCTCCGTCTTTGCCTGTACGCGAACCCGGCCACCAGCCCGAATCCCATCGTCGCCCGGAGTCACCAATATAAGCTGCTCCGGCACAATACCCGGCAAGATCCAACCCAACCATAGTGATCGCACACCGTAGCTGTAGTTAGCTGGTCCCCAAAGACTTACCGATATAAGAGCTGCAAAACATGAAATAGCAACGGTTGCCGCACCGACAAGTCTTTTGTTTGGAATACGTTGGACAGGTGAATTGTCTGGGGTCAAACCGATGGCGTCCTGAGCCAAGTGCGCCAGCAGCGGCCCACCACCGTCGCTTCGTTCCAGGGCTTCGGAAAAAGTTCGAATGCGACCGTCAAATGCCGGCGCGAGACGCTCGATCTCCACATGGGCCTCACGCTGCAGCCGGCGCCGCGGTAAGACAACGTAGATGTAGGCTACTACAATCAGTGTCGCGAATAACACGCCACGGGATAACCACAAAAAGTCATTTGGAAATCCCTGGCGAATGCTTAAGAAAACCGCCAAAAGCGTGACGATTAACGCAGCCATACCCAGGTAAGCCGCACCCTTTAGAAGAACCAGTGCATCAATCCGTTTTTTGAATTGAGAAATCCATACCGCTAGTTCTTTTGAGACCGAATCAAACATTAGCTACCACGAACACCAAGATAGACATTAGCCAAAAATGCCTCTGCTAGAACCACAAGCAGTAACGCCATTAACACAATGTGCCACCACTCCTTGACCTGTTCGTCTCCTTTTAAGTCTATAAGTTGGTTCGATGAACCACCCTGTACATCCGAGAAACCACTCGCCCAATTCTCTAAGAGTTCCGGCGACATGATGTCAGAATCGGCTTCCCGCAAATCAACGTTAACTGCCACATCATAGTCATCTGCTGTGGTATGAACTCGATAGAACCCTAAATGATCGAGTCCCACCGCGCCCGATCGCGTAGTGTCAGCCAATGACAAGAGTCGCCTGCCCGAGGGGTCTGTGACTTGTGCTTGATCAGCGTACTCTCTGGTCAAGTACACGACTTCCCCCGCAATCAGACTCTTGCTTACTCTATTGTCGCCTGAAAGATACCGGGCCAATTCCACAATAAATGCCGCAAACACTGGTTTTGTTGCGAAATCGTTACCATTGGTCAATGAGCCAAGGACACTAACCAGTCGACCGGCTCCCAGTTTTTGCTCCACAACAAAAGGACTACCATCGTCCAAAGACACCAATACATCCTGTGATGCTTGCAGCATCACAGGAGGAAGGTCAGACACGGTTACATCAAACCAACCCCTGGTTTTGCTTAGCACCGGATGACTGCTGTTGATGCCGCCAACATTTCGTAATCCAGGCTCGGACAACTGCGCCGGCGTGATGTCTTGCCCAGTCAGTGGTAGTTCGGTCAACTCACCAGGCAACTCAGTGGGCACAAATGCCAATACGGAACCGCCTTGCTCAAGATAGTCTTTTAGGCCTTGCTCGGTGGTCGGCTCCAGGTCAAGGACGTTATCTACCATCACCCACGGATAACGGACCAAGGTGCGCGTGTCTAGGGAGGCTATACTCAATCGCTCCGGTATGTACTGAATTTTCGAATCCGCACCTAAGGCAGACTCAACAAATACATGATTGGCACCATTTCCTTTAACCAAGATAGGTACGGTGACCGGCTCGGGGTTTTCAACGACCACATGGTGGTTGTTATCGAGAGGCCAGGCATCATCAGTTAACAGCTCAATACTCAATTGATTATCGCCAGGCAAAAGACTATCGACGGCGATAGGCGGCAAAGAGACGGACCCTGTAGTAGCAAAATACAAACTCTCTTGCTCTTCACCATTCAAAGACCAGCGAAGACCAAAGGACTCTGAATCTTTGGGACCTGTTACTCCAACTACGATCCCAGCAGAAGTCGGTCTGGCGTATTCCAAAGACCAAGTATTGTCCTGCTCGCTATAGACGCTATAAGGAAGAAAACTCGACACTCCTGGAACAATCAGGTCAGAAAACCGACCAGGCAGACCACTGCTTTGAAAATCGCTAACGAAGTGCAGAACCACAGGCTTGGGTAAGGATGGTAAGAGCGCCGACACACGGGACATCATCGTACCGTAGTCTAACCTAAGGTTTGTGGCTTGAATCTGAGATAAACCGGAAAGCAGTTCGTTCTGATGGGCTGTTAAGAGAGAGATCTCCCTCAATTCGCCGTTCGCTTGATAGAGTTGCGCAGCACTGCCCGCTGGCAAGTCCTGAACTATCCCGCGGACCCTTTCCTTGGCCGACTCCAGAAGACTTTCTCTGAGCATTGATGCCGATGTATCCAATACAATAAGGTGACTACCGCTGCCCGAAGGAACCGCTTCCGGGACAATAGTCGAAAAGGGCTTGGCAAAGGCGAATGCCAACAACAGCAAAAAAAGAATCCTTAAGAGCAATAACAATTTGTAGCGTATTGTTTTCCGAACATGGACTTGTTCGCGACTGGCTTCCATCAGCATTGTAGAGCTAAAGGCGACGGTGTCGGAACTCTTAGTCTGTAGGCGGTGTAACCACAATGGCAGACCTATCAACAGGCCTGACAACAAAAACAATGGCGCCAATAAACTCATGAGCGCCTCTCGCGGGTCAGCAAATATTGCCGCATCGCCTTGTCCAGGGAATCGCTGGTTTTTACGAGGACATGTTCAGCACCCATGGCCGCGGCGTTTTGACTAATATTTTGGATATGTTGCTGAAGCCGGCCAGGATAGGATTCTTTTAGAAAACTTGGATCAACTTCCACAGCCTCACCAGTTTCCAGGTCTCTCAGGAGCACGTTATTCTCGAAACCTGGCTGGAATTCATCATCATCAAGAATCTGGAACAAGATCAGATCCTGCCCCTGCCACGCAAACGCCTTTAACTCCTCCAACACCGGTCCCGGATCACAATAGAAATCTGAAATGACGGCAACAATGCCTTTTTTAGTGACCACCTGTCGAAATGTCTCAGATGGCCGAGAAAATTCCGTCCCAGCCTCTACCACCGCTTCGTCCAGCACACGCAGTAGAGTCTGCAATTGACTGGAGTTAGATGAGGGTTTCACAAATTGCTGCACATCATCGTTAAACACCACACAGCCGATAGCATCATTTTGGCGATCGCTAAGATACGCAAGGCTAGCGGCGAGAAATTGACCATATCTGAACTTAGTAACGGCACCAGAACCGAACCCCATGGAGGCACTGGCGTCCAAA
>JBCCFQ010000023.1:0-14692 GCA_039029655.1 Pseudomonadota bacterium
CGGGTCATCAACAACCAATGCTTCAAAGGATGGAAGAATCCCATTGAGAATTTGCTTTGGCTGAGTAAAGCGATCTCGCAATCCCCGACGCATATTGGCAACATTTTGATCGACATAACCGGGCAAGGCGCTAAGTCGCGCAAGGTAGTCCTGATAGTCGAGCTTATTTCGAAAAGGCGTTGCCCCCACCACATAGTTCATACTCAAGTGAAAGCCGGAGTCCGCGAGGATGGGAATCCGCCAGCCTTCAAACTCCGCTAGCGCTACATCATGGCGAAGGATAAACTCAAGCAATTCCCCATTGATTCGTTCACCGTCCTGCAATTCATTGAGATCGATGTTCCTAAGCTGCCGCAGAAATTCTGCAGCTTGCTGGGTTCGGCGAGCATGATCTTTTGGGGCCACTGTTGGTACTTGCCGGTTGTAGTCGGTCATACCGTTGTGTGTTGCGCTAAACGGTGATTCTTGGAGTTGGTTTTGCCAGTACTCTTCAATCAGCCCATCCAATTCGTCAGCAGGATTGGCAAGTGTGACTACGGGTATGCTAAGGGCAATAAATAGAATTTTTTTTATCATGACCAGCGCTGGTTGTTGAGCTGGTCCAAATCATATCACGCTGGAACGTGTGACTCAGCTTGGCTTGGCGACCGTCATTGGCAGTGAACCTATGACCAAATCCGGTAGATTTTTCGCTCGCAGAATATAACGGACCGGAATGGTTTTGCCTACGGCGTTCTCCCGAAGTTGTAGTCTCAAGGGCTGGGTGAGGGCGGTTACCTTGGAGCCCGCGGGAAGTCTTGGCCAAGAGGATTCCGTAGTGATGTTCTCCTGCCCGAGTTTGAGGGCGGGGTAGCCAGATGGAACATCAGAGTTCTTTCCTGGTGGTGTGAAAATCCGTTCAGATAACTCGAAACCATCCGCCTTTGGAAACTCCAAAGTGAGGTGGACGTCTTTGAGTTCATTTTGCGTTTGATTCACCAGCAAAAAGTTAATTTTGTGTGCTCGCAATTCGTTTATGTAGTAGCGGTCTGCCTCGGCGTTGTCGCGTTTCGAGTTGTCGGCTTTTTCTCGCAAAGCTTCCGGCGTCATCTGTTGATAGGGGGCGGTATGACCATACAGTCTCGCATGAACCAAACGTTCGATTCGGCTGTCTTCCAGATTCGAGACTTTGTCTGCTTCTTCCTTTGCGGCCATCATGGTTTTGATGCGATCGCTGGCTGCTGCGGACGGTAGTCTAGTCAAAGGTAACGCCGGCAAGGTGATTTTGGTGATTAGGTTTTTCGTAGCAAATGCCAGAAAAACGCCTTGATCATTCTTTGGTTGTGCCCGGGTATTCTGAAACAGCGCTCTTAAATCGGTTCGGGTTAGACGGCGTTGTTGGAGTTCCTCACGGACGAACCCCATTCCGGTCACTAGGGCTGGCGAAAAGTCTTTAGCCATTAAGTAGGGTGTTTCTGTCACACCGGTTAATATGTAGGCACCAACGGTTACCCCGTCCACCTCGAGGGTGACGAAGCGTGCGGACACATCAGGTTCCACATAAGACTGAACTAGGGCCAGGGCTCGCTCACTTTGTGCGGCGGAATCAGCGTCTAGGCCCAACAGTGTTCTTTGACCATTTTGGTTGTCTACGCCTACGCACAAAACTCTGGTCTGGCTGCCATGAGCATTACATAGCGCCAAAAGATCAGTGAGAAATCGCTCATGTTCGCTGCCATAGGGTTTAGCCCGGAAGGCCAATACTGAGCTCTCCGGGGCGCCGCGGACAATACTTTCTAAATCAGCCATCTACGAAAAATGAAAACACTGGGTAACTCAAGCCATGCTAATGAATGGCGTGTAAATGGGATACCAACTAGGTCTCAAGCTTTGTGATTGGTGGTGGACCAGGTGGTCATTTTTGTCCGGATATCCCTATATTGGGGTTTAGGGTCTATTATTGTGCCTCATTGTTGAGCGAGGTGGTGGGATGGGGTTGCGAAAAATACGGTGGGGTTGCGGTTTTGTCATAGCACTTTTTCTGGTGGGTTGCGGCGGGGAAGAACGTCAGTCCGCACCCACTGTGACGGACGTCACGAAATACAGTGCTAGCGACTTTTTCAATACCACCACATTTGGCATGGTTTCGTCGGATGCCCAAGCGTTTTCTCCAGACGGCACCTCGTTACTGGTGTCCTCCGACGTAACCGGCGTATTCAACGCCTATGAGTTGCCCGTCGATGGCAGTCCAAGCACTCAACTGACGGCATCGGATGACAATGCCATTTTTGCAGTGAGCTGGTTTCCCAATGACCGTCGAATTCTGTACACCTACGACATAGGGGGTAATGAGCTAAATCATGTCCTTGTCAGAGAAGAGGATGGTACTTCTCTGGATCTCACTCCGGGTGATAAGCATAAGGCGCGTTTCTTGGCTTGGCACAATGATGGCGAGAGCTTTTACTTGATCTCCACAGAGCGGGATCAAAAGAGCTTTGATGTTTATCGTTATTCGGCCGATGCCTATGAGCGGGAACTGGTCTTTGAGAACAACGGATTCGCAATATCGGCTATTAGCTACGACGGACGCTGGTTGGCGCTGGGCAAGCCGCGAACCAGTGCTGATTCTGATATTTATGTGGTAGATCTGCAATCTCAAGAAAAAGAACCAAAACTCATCAGTGCTCACGAAGGCAATATTGCTCATACGCCGCTTACCTTTACGCCAGATAGCAACGTGTTGGTTTACTCCACAGATGAGTTTGGAGAATTTACCCAGGCTTGGGCCTACGATTTGGCCTCTGAAGAAAAATCAGAGTTAATCAGCGATGACTGGGATGTAAGTTACGTTATTTTTTCTCCCAGTGGGCGGCATCAAGTAAGCGGTGTCAATGCTGATGCCCGGACAGAAGTCACTGTGTTGGATTTACAGGGCGACTCTGCCTTGGAACTTCCAGACCTGCCAAAAGGAGACTTACGAAGCGTCAGATTTTCCCGAGACGAGGCCAAGATGGCCTTAATCGTCAATGCGGATAACTCTCCGTCGAATATTCACTTGGTTGATCTGCAAAATTCAACGACACTGCAGTTAACCAGTGCCTTGAATCCGGCGGTGGATCAAAACGACTTGGTGACCAGTGAAATTGTGCGCTACAAGAGTTTTGATGGATTGGAAATCCCTTCTGTGCTCCTCAAGCCCAAGATGGCCTCGTACGATAATCCGGTCCCGGCTTTGGTCTGGGTTCACGGTGGGCCTGGTGGACAAAGCCGCACCGGATACCGCGCTACCTGGCAACATTTAGTGAATCACGGTTATGCCATATTGGCTGCCAACAACCGCGGTTCCTCAGGTTATGGGAAGACATTTTTTCATTTAGACGACAGACGTCATGGTGAGGAAGATCTGCAGGATATCGTCTACGGAAGAAAGTACCTCGAGACTTTGGAGTGGGTAGACCCAAACCGGATCGGAATCATCGGCGGTTCCTACGGAGGCTACATGGTGGCTGCGGCGTTGGCCTTCGAACCTGATGTTTTTGATGTTGGCGTGAATATTTTCGGGGTAACCAATTGGGTGCGTACCTTAAACAGCATTCCACCGTGGTGGGAGTCGTTTAAAGAGGCCTTATACGATGAAATGGGCGATCCGGCGGTAGATGGCGAACGGCATCATCGAATCTCCCCGCTGTTTCATGCGAAGAACATCAAAAAACCATTGTTGGTGGTGCAGGGCGCGAATGATCCGAGGGTTCTTCAGGTGGAAAGCGACGAGCTGGTGGAAGCCGTGCGGGAAAATGACGTGCCGGTGGAGTATGTTGTATTTCCTGATGAAGGCCACGGGTTTGTCAAACGCGAGAACAAGATCACTGCGTCGGAGGCCTATGTTAAGTTCTTAGATCAATATCTGCGTGGAGACAAAAAACAATAGCTGTGCCTGTCAGGAGGCAAATATGAGTCAAGGTCAATGTTTGTGTGGTGCGGTAGAGATTACCGCCCAACAGCTCAGTCATGAGGTTGGGGCGTGTCATTGTCGGATGTGCCGTCGTTGGGGTGGCGGACCACTGATGGCTACGGACTGTGGCACCGATGTGGTTCTCAGTGACACAGATTCCGTGGCTGTGTATGACTCTTCAGATTGGGCCGAGCGCGGATTTTGCAAGCAATGCGGCAGCCATCTGTTTTACAGACTCAAACAATCCGGTCAATACATCATGCCTGTTGGACTGTTCGATGAAGACCAGATGGTGCTTGACCATCAGGTCTTCGTGGACGAACGCCCTAACTATTACTGTTTTTCAGGTGAAACCAAAGAACTCACCGGTCTGGAAGTGTTTGCCATGTTTGCTGGGCAATCCCAGGACTAAGAAAAAGCTATCGTCCGCTGAAAGCTGGTTTTTCTTTGTTAAGAAAGGCAGAGATTGCACCCGCGCCATCCTTTGTGTCCGACATGTTGGCGATATTCATGGTTTCTAGTTCCATCTGGGTTTCCAGTCCATTGACATAGCTTTGATTGAGCATCCGTTTGATGGCACCGTGAGCAAGTGTGGGACCTGCGGCGAATTTGGATGCAATTTTTTGTGTCTGCTCTGTCAATGACTCCGGTGGGACGACTTCATTAATAGCCCCCCAGGCCTGAGCTTCCGCGGCCGTCAACAATCTGTTGGTCAACATAAGCTCTTTGGCGCGCAACAAACCAATATGTTTTGCAACAAAAAAGGTCGAGCTCCCGTCACATGACAGGCCGGCATTGCTATAAGCCATGGTGAATTTGGCATGCTCTGCCGCCAACACATAATCACCACTACAGGCTAGGCTAAACCCCGCTCCAGCCGCAGTACCATTCACTGCGATGACCAACGGGGCATCCATTCGATTAAAGACCGCGATGGCATTGTGGAGACTCGTGGCGATCTGAGCCAGTTCCGCACTGGAATTGTCGGCTTGGTGAAATGCCGCAAGATCCCCACCGGCGCAGAACATTTTTCCGGTTCCCGTGAGAATCGCCGCTCGCACGGGTGTCGTGTCACAGGTTACCGCTGCGCGGTACAGCTCCTGAGCCAACGTCAAATTCAAGCTATTTGCGTTGTCAGGCCGATTTAGGGTTATGGTGGCAATGTCATTCTCAACAGAGAAGAGTAAGTGCTCAAAGTCGGACACGATAGGTACTCCTAATGTTTTTCTTAATTGAAGCGTAGTGCCCCCCCGTTGTCTAGCCTGCATTAGGCCGAGTGAAGTGGGGTCTCATTCGAGTTATAGTTCAAAAAGTAACATGTGCTCGAGTTTGAGAGAATCTAGGCCTAAGGGAGGGAGTTTATGCCTTATCTAGTTGAGGGTAGTCGGCCGCCGGATCATGTGGCAATTAAGGCATTTTTTGAACAGGCCAGAGCCATGGATGAGACTTTGCCTGAGGACTATCAGGTCCGATGGATCGGAGGCGACAGCGACACCACCGAAGCTATTCTTGCGCACATCGTCTCCGGCGAAAAGACGGGGACGGTATCTTTACCCTGGGTGGCAGAACGGCGGGGATGTGCGCCACCAAAGTCTGGTGATGCCATGGTCTTGATCCATTTTGACGGGAGTCCAGCGATTGTCTTGCGGATAATAGACGTGAAAACGGTGGCCTACCAGGACATCCGCATTGAACACACATCGTTGGATGGTCCGGCTGTGCGTGCTTTGGATATTTGGATGCCGATCCACACGCGATATTTCGAGATGCTATTGCAGCCCTATGAGCTAGAGGTCACTGGAGACATGCCGGTTTGGTTCGAGACTTTTTCTCCTGTCTATCCGAAGGCCACCTCATGAGCGATGTAGCTCCCATTGAGAAACGGATAGACGAATTCACCAGAGCGTGGAATGCGCTAGATATGGCAGCCCTCGCTGGCCTTTGGGCTCAGGATGAACAAAACATCTACTACTTGGCTGAGGAGATGGATCGGCCTTTTGAAAATTTTGAGGCTGTGCAAGCTTATTGGGACATCACCAGAAAGATCATTGATCGTATAGCCATCACCGTGGAAGACGTCCAGTGTAAAATGCTAAGCGATGACATCGCGACGGCGACGTTTCGTATGCATGTGGATGCATCTATGACGGGTTTCTCACAACAAGGTTTTAAGCCTATCGGTAGCGATGTGAAGGTGACCGTTATTCTTCGAAATACATCCGATGGCTGGCGTTTTATTCACTACATGGAAGCCCACTTAGGGGCGCTGCCGTTTATTCGTCAAATATACAATCGAAACGTAAGAACTGAATTCGACTAAGTAGAAAAGTAGTCGATGACTCGTTTTGCAATTGGGTCACACACGTCAGTCATTACCGGTCCATCAATCACGGGTAACCTTTCCGCCGTGAAAAAACGCGGTAGGTGAGGTATTACCTGGACGCCGCCACCCAGCTCATCTTTGCTGCCGTAGACGATTCTGCCGAACCCATAAATAAGCAAGCTGCCTAAGCACATAGGACAGGGTTCCAACGTTGAGTAGCAAACCATGTCGCTGACTCTACGCCATAACTCCGTTGGGACAGCCTGAAGGGCGACTTGTTCAGCATGTTTACCAGGGTGAGCTACCGGAGAGAACATTGAGTTAGCGCCTTCGGCAATTATCCTTCCGTCAAGACTGATTACTGCGCCTACTGGAACATTGCCCTTGTTCTCAGTTTCCAAGGCCAAGGTCACCGCACGTTCCATACAATGTTGGTCAAAGGGATCTAGAGTTTTCAACGCTGCATACCCATTTTCAGTACAATACCGCGATGACTAATTATACCGAACAACGATTCTCGTCTCGTCTTGGTTTGTTGCTTTGCGTTTTGGGCATCGCTGTAGGCACGGGGAACATCTGGCGCTTTCCGCGGATTGCAGCACAAAACAGTGGCGATGAGGGCGCCGGTGCATTTCTAATCGCATGGTTGGTTTTCCTGTTTGTGTGGAGCGTGCCACTCATCATCGCCGAATATGCCCTGGGTCGAAAAGGGCGAATGGGTGTCATCGGAACATTCTCTAAACTTGCCGGTAAACGCTACGCATGGATGGGCGGTTTCGTGGGTTTTGTCGCTGCCGCCATCATGTTTTATTACTCCGTGGTAGCAGGTTGGTGTATGTACTATTTCATTACAACCACCACCACGGATTTACCCCTGACCATGGCTGCATCCATGGGCGTATGGGAAAGCTTCCAAAGTAGTGGTTTTCCAGTGATGTTCCACGGGATTGCTATGGGTTTGGGTGCCGTGGTGGTTTGGAAGGGCATCAAGTCCATCGAACGTGCGAACTTGGTGCTGATTCCTGTTTTGCTTGTCATAGTTTTGATTTCCGTGTTTAGGGCATTGACCCTGGATGGGTCTTGGGCGGGGGTGAAGTTCTTGTTTACGCCCGACTGGGGCACTCTCGCCAATCCGAGGATTTGGTTGGAAGCGTTAACCCAAAATGCCTGGGACACCGGAGCAGGTTGGGGCCTAATCCTTACCTATGGTGCTTATATGCAAAGTCGGCACGGGGTGGTCAAAAACGCTGTAATTACAGGTGTGGGAAACAACCTTGTCTCCCTAGTCGCCGCCGTCACGATTTTTGGTACGGTATTTGCGATTCTTGGTTCCCAGATGAACCAGACGGAGATATTGGATGTCATGAAAACCAGTGGACCCGCTGCCACTGGGCTGACCTTTATTTGGATGCCCCAACTCTTTGCGGCGATGCCTGGCGGACATGTCTTCGCTATTCTATTTTTTCTTGGGTTGACTTTCGCCGCATTCAGTTCCTTGATATCCATGATCGAGCTTGCCACACGCATTGTTATGGATCTCAAAGTTAGTCGCGAGAAGTCTGTGTTGATTGTTTGTGGTGCAGGCTTTTTATTAGGACTTCCATCCGCAGTCAATCTCGGGTTTTTTAGTAACCAAGATTTTGTGTGGGGCGTGGCGCTCATGATATCGGGTGCGTTCATCGCATTCGCAATTTCTAGAGTTGGTGCTCAAACATTTCGTCAAGATGCCATCGATGGACTGCCCAATGATTGGCGTGTCGGAGCTAAATGGGATATCGCCATTACCTGGGTGATTCCAGCACTTGCGGTTGTTCTCTTAGTTTGGTGGCTATATCTTGCGGCGACGGTTTATGCGCCGGACACGTGGTTTAATCCTTTGGATCCATTTAGTGTGATGACTTGTCTGTCTCAATGGGGTGTGGTGGCCGTGGTGTTTGTTTCCCTGAACCGTTGGTTGAATCAACGCATGTTTGAGTCTAAATGACGGATGCGCTTGGCTTAGAAGGGGAGTATCCCGAGCAAGAGCTGCCGTTGTTGATTCGGCGGGCTGGTATGGTGGAATGGCACGATGGGGCAGTTAGCATCTTAGATCGCCGCCGTTTGCCGGAAGAAGAAACTTTTCTTGTTTGCACAACCACCGTTGAAGTCGCTGAAGCCATCGAAGCCATGGTGATTCAAGGCGCATTCTCCATTGCCATCGCTGCGGGATATGGGCTTGCTCTAACCAAAGGAGAGGAACCAGCGGCTTTCTATGTCGCAGCGGACAGACTGCGAAAAACCCGTCCCACGGGTCTTGCGCTTAATCGCATGATGGCTGTGTGTGTCAAAGTTGTAGAAGATGCGGCGGCCAGTGGACTTAACATCACATCAGAATTATTAAATACCGTGAATGATGCCGCTCAATGCCTTGCTAGACAGGGATGGCGTACCGGTATGCGTGCCGCGGATATGTTGCCAGAGGATGGCGGTGTTTTGACCCACTGTTTTCCCGATCGGTCGTATGCTTATATGCTAGTTGCTTTGAGGCGCAGCGGAAAAAACATTCGTGTGTTTTGCAGCGAAACCAGACCCTATCTCCAGGGTGCGCGTCTTTCGGCCCTGTGTGGCCAGCAAATGGGCTTTGAAACTCGCGTCATCACTGACGGTATGGGAGGCTGGTTGATGCATCAAGGGGAAGTCAACGCGTTTATTACCGCCGCAGACAGAGTTTGCATGGACGGTACTGTCTGCAACAAGATAGGTACTTACCAATATGCGTTAGCCGCAAAGGCGAACAACGTGCCCTATTATGCTTTGAGGCAAAGTGGTCCGGATCGAGAGAGTGCCAGTGGAAGTGAGGTCACTATTGAGTACAGAGACGGTGAGGAATTGGTGAACTGGCAGAATCGACGCATCGCACCGGCTGGTGTGTCTGGCCATTACCCAGCTTTTGATCTGACTCCGCCCGAACTGGTATCCGCCATTGTCACAGATCGAGGTGTTTTTGCACCGGATGCTATGGATTCTTATTTGGCGGCACCACCATTTGTTGAAAACGCCATATTATGAATCTGGCGATGTCATTGGAGAACACAACATGAGCAGTGCTTGGCCGGATAGGTCGAAATTACCCAGTGCGGACGATCCTGCGCGGGCATCGCAGCGGGCCATACGGTGTCTGCCTGGAGAGGTTGCTCCTCATGTATTGGTCCCAGGGGATCCGGTGCGGGCTCACAAGATAGCGACGGATTACTTAACGGACGCGAAGCTGGTTATGGTTCAACGGGAGTTCCACACCTACACTGGGCACTACCGAGACGTACCTGTATCAGTTGTGTCTACGGGTGTTGGGGCGCCAGGGGCATGTATGGTTGTGCAGGACTTGGCCAAACTCGGCTGCGATGTGGTCATCCGTGTGGGCACGGCCGGGTCTTGTCATACGGAAGTAAAACCGGGTGACAATGTGATCGGGCTTGCGGCGGTCAGAGACGAGGGATTGACCCACAAATTCTTACCACCCATGTATCCTGCGGCGGCGCATTTCTCGGTGACACGTTCTTTGGTCGAACAAAATGCAAAGCACCCAGTGGATTCTCATGTGGGTATTGTTCATACATCTGACGCCTTCAGTAGTCCCGCCCTCAAGCAAGACATTGAGACTGGTCAGTATGCTGGAGTTTTAGCCATTGAGATGGAGGCCTCCGCTGTACTTATGACGTCTGCCATTGAGGGTCTTAGGGCAGGTTGTATTTTCAGCATCGATGGTTATGTTGCTAACGTCGCTGAGGGAAACACAGTGCCGGATAAGCAGGCTCGCAATCGTGGTATCCAAGTTGCCATCAACACAGCGTTGGAGTCCATAGTGTCTCTCAGCCAGTCATGACTGTGTTATACGAAAAGATACGCCAGACCGTCGCTGAGACTGCGTTGGAATTGTTGACCACCGGACTAGTTGTGAATACTTCCGGTAACGTGAGCGCAAGGCTGGGTGAGCACGTGGTGATAACGCCCAGCGGCAAATTGTATACAGATTTGACACCGGAAGATGTGTCCGTGGTAGATCTCCAGGGTAACGTCGTGGATGGGGACCTATTGCCATCGTCTGAGACGCCTTTGCATTTGGGGGTTTATGAAAAAAATCCAGGCGTCAGCGCTATCGTCCATACACACTCACTCTATGCGACGGCGGTGTCCACCCTGGTGTCACAACTGCCGGCCATTCACTATCAAATCGCTGATCTAGGTGGTCCCGTGCCTGTGGTTCCGTACCGCACTTTTGGTACATCGGATTTAGCGAGTGTTGTTTCGGATGCCCTAAAGGACAGAACGGCAGTCTTGATGCAAAATCACGGCTCGGTGACGGTGGGTGACAGCTTGCGCTCTGCGTTGGCACGTTCCGCGACCCTGGAGTGGCTGTCAAAGGTCTATCTGATTGCGTCCAGGAATGGATCTCCTAGTTTGTTGGATGGTGAGCAATTGCAGGCAGTGGCAGCTCAATTTAGCGACTTCAAAGACCGAAGAGCAAAAGGAGCCGTGGCAAACAAACCCCGCTCCAGTGATTAGGGATCATCTTGTGAGAGTTTCGCCACCATAGGTTTATGGATTCGAATTTCTTGTGGCGTCAAGCCCTGTAGTTCGTAAGGCAACACCAACCAGTCATCGGTTTCGTGGACATAGAAGTCTGGTTTTTTGCCGGTTTTGTTATGTTTTGGTTTGTACCACACCGTAGCAAGGCGTACGTCCCTGGGCATGTTTTTCTTGAGTCGAGATTGCAGTCTTCGCTCAACCACGTCCAAAGTTAGTCCAGAGCTTGAGACATCATCTACCAGAAGCAAACGGTCTTCATAGTTTAGGGACTCTAATAGGTACTGAGTGCCGTGGACACGGATGTTGTTTGTGGGATCTTCCACCATCTCCTGGTATCCTGGTAGACCAGAGTACGAGGTGCGTACGGCGATATGGTCTGTTTCAACCCCCAAATGCTGTAGACATTCTTGAACATAGATGCCTACCGAGCTACCACCGCGCCAAAGACCCACAATGAAACTGGGACGAAAATCGCTGTTGAAGATTTCCACGCCTAAGCTGAAAGAATCGTTGATGAGATCTTTCTCTTTTATAAACAATTTTTCTTTAATAAATGGCATACTTCGGGGTCAGGTAACATTCCCTAAACATAATGACCCAAAAGTTTTACATAGAACCACAATCGTTGCTAGATGATTCCTTTCGTCTAGGCGCCCAAATTTTCGATAGTGGGTTCAAACCGACCTTTATTTTGGCGATTTGGCGAGGTGCCGCCCCCATTGGCATCGCCGTTCAGGAATATCTGGCGTATAGAGGAATCTTATCTGACCACATAGCCATCAGGACGTCTTCATACAGTGGTATTGACGGACGCTCTAGGGAAGTAAAAGTGTTTGGGATGAATTACTTGGTCAAAAATGTTACTCACGACGACAACTTACTCATCGTTGATGACGTGTTCGATACTGGTCATACCATATCTGCCATCGTCCAGCAGATAAAAACCAAAGCCAGGCGCAATACACCAAACGATATTAAGGTGGCCGTTCCGTACTACAAGCCTAGTAGGAACCAGACCGAGATGTCTCCAGATTACTTTGTCCATGAAGTCGAAGAGTGGCTTAAGTTTCCCCATTCCTTGGAGGGCCTCACCGAGGAAGAAATAGCGCTGCACCGGCCAGAAATACACGAGATTCTCAAGTCCGCTAAGGTGTAAGCAGCAGGTATTCTGTTAAGTTGTTTTGGTCGCAATCGAACAAAATTGATCACCTAGCCACTCAAAACCCCATTCAATGACCGTCAATGTGACGCAGTTCGTGGAGAGGATGAGTCGCTTGGAGGACATTTAGGGCATAAAAATAATAAAAGTTCGTCGACCGCGGCGTTGACACAAAACCATGCCCATCATCAGCGTAATAGTTCCCGTCTATAACGGTGCAGACACCCTAGCTGCGACGCTGACTGCCCTTGCCCACCAGGTTTGTTGCGTAACATACGAAGTAATTGTGGTGGACAACGGATCTACCGATGGGAGTGTCTGTGTTGCTAAGGCGTTTCAGTCCGAGTTTCAGAACTATCGTGTTGTCATAGCCGATGCCCGCAAGGGTGCGGCCTATGCTCGAAACGCTGGTGCTGGACTGGCTCGTGGCCGTTGGTTGGTGTTTATGGATGCTGATGACGTGCCAGCACGAGATTGGCTAGCGTCCATGGCGTCAGGCCTGGAACAGCATCGATTTGTCGCAAGTCGTCACGACGGACGCAAACTCAACTCACCGGTGTTACTGCGTGCCCGAGGTTGTCCTCAGAGCGAAGGCCTTCAAGAATACGACTATCCCAAATTCTTGCCACATTCTGGTGGTTGTGGCTTGGGCGTGCATAAGGACTTGCACGAACAGCTAGGTGGCTTCGATGAATCATGGCAAATGCTGGAGGACACCGAGTACTGTTGGCGACTTCAGCTTCACAGAGTAAAGCTGGTGTTTCTTTCCGATGCCTTAGTACACATCCGAATGCGAACGGACACTCGGTCTACCGTGGGACAAGCCTTCCGATGGGGTTCTCATAATGTGCGGTTGTATAAGAGATTCAGAAAACACATGCCCAAGATACCTTGGAAAAAAGGCATTCGTTGGTGGTTGTATTTCTTAGGACCACGTTACATGCTGAATCAGTTGTCTGACCCCGAAACCAGGCCACGATGGGTTTGGTTAATTCATTGGAGGCTTGGAAGGATAGTTGGTAGCTTACGCTATCGAGTCTGGGCTCTTTAATCGAGTGTCCTTGAAAAATTTTCTTACATCGACTTCCTTGTTGGCGTCTTCGTACTTTAGGCTGTGAATGATAGCGTAGTTTCGATTTACCAGTTCCGTGGGAGACAGGGTTGGCGTGCGCCACCAA
Organism: Pseudomonadota bacterium; assembly: GCA_039029655.1. GTDB lineage: Bacteria > Pseudomonadota > Gammaproteobacteria > Steroidobacterales > JBCCFQ01 > JBCCFQ01. Next base: position 13,158 of record JBCCFQ010000023.1, read on the forward strand.
ATTCCAAACACTTCGTCGGTTTGATTATAGTTTAGCAACTCAAAACCAACGCTCATGCAAAGCAACGACAACGTGACGTCCTCTCCTAGCCCTGTATGATTAAATAGGAATGCATCGGGCCACTGGTTTTTGATACTTCTCACGCAATCAAAGGACAAAGCATAGCTACCGCCTTGGACGTGTAGTCCGGGTGTGTAGCCATGAGTGCGGGCCATTGATCTTACTTTGAAGCGTTTAAAGCCGGCCATAAGAGTAGAGTTCGAGCGCTGTCCTCTGATCGTTCTCCGAAACTCTCTAAAGGCGCTGCTGAGACTTGTTGCGGCCTCAACTTTGGGTGCCCAAGATTTGAGTCCGGGTCTTTCGGCGCCATCTGGAAAATGATGCAAAGTTCCGACTTTGCCGATCTGAGAGTTGCTTGAGAAGAGTGTCTTGAGACGATAGAAAAAATCACCTATTACAAGGGCGTCATCGTCCAACTTAAGAACAAAATCGTATTCTGTCGAAGCGCTACTAATGGCGCCGATTGCGGTGAGGGTTCCTGCTGTCACTCGGTCGTTAATCGAGGCGGAGCTGTTGGAGAGTGGATTTGGAATGACGTGTAACGTTTGAAATTTGTCCAGCCATGTCTGAACCGAGTCTAGGGAGAGGCAGTTGTCGGCAACTAGGTAACAATCCACAATTTGGTTCGCTGGTGCAAAGTGCCAAAAAGATTCAAGCATGTCGCTCGTGCGCCGAATGGTGGCATCTCCTGGACCAACGAGAATGTAGATGCAATAAGACATGGGCTGAGCCTTGATGCTATGCTTTGGATGCTATCACGAATAATGGTATCTCAATGTGACTTCGGTTCCATCCGCCAGTACAGCGATTGTCGTATTGACCCACAAAATCGATAGATCTATCAGTCGATTCATTAACGAACTCAAGTCGGCTTGCGGTACCGAGTACAACTTTTATGTTCTTGGCGACAATACAAAGGGAACCCTAGATACCTATCACCAAGACCCAGATTGGTTCTTGTTCAAAAAGGATCAGCTTTCGGCGCTTAGTTACCCCAACAAATTAGGGAACCTCTTTCAACGAGACGGTAAAAAAACGGCTCACCACTCTCACTTTAATTTCCCGCCGGGTTTTACCGATATTCCGTTGTTGTTTTTTTTCAAGAACAAGCCTGGCTACGACTACTATTGGTTGGTGGAATACGACGTGAGATACAGCGGAAGCTGGCGGCAGTTTTTTTCAGAGTTGAATCAGTCTGATGCAGATTTGCTATGTACTACATTGACTCGCATTGAGGATTTGCCGGACTGGTTTCATTGGTCAACGCTTAGTCTCAACGTGCCGAAAGAGTCGTACCTACGGGGGTTTTGCCCAATTTATCGAATGTCACAGAAAGGGCTTGGTGTTCTGCACGACCGTTACCTCGAGGGTGCGGCAGGTCACTATGAGGGAGTTATTCCCAGTCTATTTCGGCACCAGGGGCTAAAGATAGAAGATATCGGCGGTGAAGGAGACTTTGTGCCGGAGGATAGACG
>JBCCFQ010000024.1:0-14467 GCA_039029655.1 Pseudomonadota bacterium
AGTCCGTTATGGGTGAAAAACTCGAAGAGTTTTTGTTAGAAAGCCCGCAACAAGCAAAAGCGATTGTTGGAAAAATGGTGGAGGCTGCCCGGGCACGAGAGGCAGCGCGAAAAGCCAGGGAGATGACTCGACGTAAGGGCGCCTTAGATGTGGCTGGTTTACCAGGAAAACTTGCCGACTGTCAGGAGAAAGATCCCGCACTGTCAGAAATATTTTTGGTCGAGGGTGACTCCGCTGGTGGCTCTGCCAAACAAGGCCGGGATCGTAGGACTCAGGCTATCCTCCCACTGAAAGGAAAAATCCTAAATGTGGAGAAGGCAAGGTTCGATAAGATGTTGTCTTCCGCAGAGGTTGGCACCTTAATAACAGCTTTGGGTTGTGGTATTGGACGTGACGATTTCGACATCGACAAACTACGATATCACCGCATCATTATCATGACCGATGCAGACGTTGACGGATCTCACATTCGAACCCTGCTGTTGACCTTCTTTTATCGCCAGATGCCAGAGCTCATCGAGCGTGGACACATATACATTGCGCAGCCACCCTTGTACAAAATTAAGCGGGGTAAACAGGAAGTCTACGTAAAAGACGATGTGGAACTTAACGGTTACCTGTTGAACGCAGCGGTGGATAAAGCCGCATTACACGTAAACGCTGATGCACCTGGGATCAAAGGATCTGGCCTAGAGGCCTTGGCAAGATCGTATATGGAAGTGGATGCCATTATTGACCGATGGTCACGGCGCTATGGGGAGTCGGTGCTTAGACGTTTGGTTTACATGCCCACTATGCTTCAGGCCGATGAGTTATCGGAAGAGTGGCTCAATGAGTGGGCCAGCGAGCTCGAGATTCAACTCAACAAGGGTACTGACGACAGCCTAAACTATGTTGCGTCTGTGGAAACAGGTGATACTGCAGCTAACTTTCGCATCAACCTAGAACGTCAGGAACATGGGTTAAGCCAGGTGACCACCATTCAAAACGAGTTCTTTCAGTCTGCGGAATATCAGCGCATCAGCTTATTGGGCAGTGAACTCATTGGTTTGGTCGGAGAAGGTGCTTACGTGGAGCGGGGTGAAAAAAGTCTCGAAGTGTCTAGCTTTGATGAAGCCATGACTTGGTTGATGGATCAGTCTAAGCGGGCGCAGTCCATTCAACGGTACAAAGGCCTGGGCGAGATGAACCCAGACCAACTGTGGGACACCACCATCAACCCGGATACTCGTCGATTGATGCAGGTTCGAATTGAAGACGCAGTGGGTGCGGATGAGATCTTTACCACCCTAATGGGGGATCAGGTTGAGCCGCGAAGAGACTTCATTGAGCGCAATGCCCTGACCGTATCAAACTTAGACATCTAGGTGTGATAACACTAACTCGACCGTGCAGTCATACCAAATTTGATTGCGACTGGTAAACCGACCCTTGTAGTTGTTCTTATTGTCAGCCTTTTTACGTTGCGAGTGCCGTATCCAACCCTGGACTTTCCGACTTATCCTGGATCTTCGCCGCTGCAAGGAACAGACGTAGCGCATCAAGTGAATTAACCATATCAACCAATCTACCCTTCTTTGCCTCGTTCGCGGTTTATGATACGTCCACATTGGGACCCAGGGTTCCGAATATCTACCTGATCCACCGTAAGAGCATCGAGGCCCAAGCCGGTGAAATTGCGGGCTACGTGCCGACCGGTTATTGTTATGAACCAGAGTCGTTCAACGTGTGTCGGATGATTGGTCTCAAGAACTTCCTGAAGGAGGCGCGACGCCGTCGAGTATTTCGTACCGCCGGGATCTATGTCGTTGCAGCCTGGGTCACCGTGCAGGTATTCAGCGAGGTGTTTCCTGCTCTCGATATATCTGCGAGTGCCATCCGTTACGTGTGGCTAGGCGCCATGATCGGGTTTCCAATCGCTATTGTCTTCGGCTGGTTCTTCGATGTAACGTCCGAGGGTATCGTGCGAACCGCCCCTGCCGTCGCCGATAAAAATGCGGACCTGGCCCTCCACGGGTCTGACTACATTCTACTCACCGTTCTAGCGCTGGTCGCATTGACCGCTGTTTTCCAGCTTACTGGCCGCGTTACGCAGCAGAGAGCGCTGACGGAAACGGCCATTGTCCCGGACGCTGACCGGTTATCGATTGCTGTTCTTCCTCTCGAGAACGTGTCTGACAATGCTGATCAAGCGTACTTTGTTAATGGCATCCACGATGCTCTGATTTCGGACTTGTCCCGAATAAGCGGACTACAGGTCACATCAAAGACCTCTGCCCACGCCTATGCGAATACCACAAAATCATTCGCCGAGATCTGCGAAGAACTGGCGATTTCCAAGGTCATCAACGGGAGTGTGCGTCGCATAGACGACGATGTTCGAGTCAACGTCCAGCTGAGCGATTGCTCGAGCAATGAACCCATATGGACTAACACGTATGACCGAGAAGTTCGGGATGTCTTGATCATGCAAAGCGATATCACGCGATCGATCGCAAAAGCCGTTCAAGTCGCTGTGACCAGGGAGGAGTCGGAATTACTCGCGCGGACCCGTCCGGTTAACAGTGCGGCGTATGAGTCATATCTAAGAGGAATGTTTCACCTAGAAATGATCACGCCGCAAGATATGCGGCGTGCCGAGGTGCTCTTCTCGCGCGCGCTGGAGTTCGATGGAAATAGTGCGCTTGCACATTGGGGGCTCGGCCGCGCGTGCCGATTCCAGCTGCAATTCGGCCAAGGCGTGCCCCGTGACCGGCAGCCCGAATGCCGGGAACATCAGTTCAAAGCCCTAGCAATTGATCCGGACCTACCCCAGGTGCATCTCGGACTAGCGTTAAGTTACTGGCTATATGACTACGATTGGCGTGCGGCCGAAACATCTTTTCAACGTGCCCTCGAACTCAACCCGAATTATGCTGAGGCGTACATGTTCTATTCGCATTTCCTTGCCCACATGCTGCGTCGGGAGGAGAGTGAATCGAACATCCTGCGAGCCGTTGAACTCGACCCGCTAAATCCCTTCGTTCTCGGTTTGTACGCTGGACAACAGCAACTCACTGGTCGGCTCGAAAAAGCCATAGCATTGCTTTCCCGCCTGCACGAAGAGGTGCCAGGGTTTGGTTTTGGCTACGATGTTCTCTGGTATGCAAATTTCAGGCTCGGAAATTTCGACGCTGCCGTTGAGGCAGCCAAAAAGCACTTCTCCATTACGGTAGGACTGCCAAATGTGGCGCAAAAGATCGAGACCGACTATGCAGAGAATGGCTTCGATAGCGCCATGCGTACATTGGGTGTCGAGCTTGAGGTGCTGTCAGGGCAACAGCATATCCAAGGCGTGTTCGTTGCCATTTCATTCGCCATGGCAGGGGACGCCGGCAAGGCGGTGGAGTGGTTCGAAGTCGCATTCGAACAGCGCGATCCGATGATGCCCTATATCGGCACCATAGCAAGTACGGTGAGGATCGCAGACGACCCACGTTTTGCGGGAGTGCTTTCCAAAATGAATCTTTCTTTATCCGAGTCAAAACGCCAATAACACGGTCAACACAAACCAAACAGGCATTACCCGGACCTAAGTTTCGATACTGTGTCGTCAATCCAGGCTTTTGCCTGTTCGTTAACTTCCTCTGCGGTTCGACCTTGGCTTTTGATAGGTTTGCCAATAACCAAACGGATGGTGCCTGGTTTTTTGATAAAGCCTCGCTTGGGCCAATAATCCCCGGCGTTGTGGGCAACCGGTACAATGGCGCAATCACTCTCCACCGCAAGTACGGCGCCGCTGAGTCCGTATCGACGTCTTTGATCAGGTGCCATTCGTGTACCTTCTGGGAAAATCATCACCCACACCCCCTCCTCAAGCTTTTCTTTGCCCTGCTTAACCACCTGACGCAACGCAGACCGTCCGGCCGATCGGTCAATGGCTATAGGACTTAGGATTTGAATGCCCCATCCAAAAAAGGGTACCCACAGCAGTTCTTTTTTGAAGACCCAACATTGTCGTGGAAAAATGGTCAACTCTACGACGGTCTCCCACATTGATTCGTGGCGTAGATAGACGACGGAGGGTTGGTCCGGTATGTGCTCCTGGCCTTCGATGACGTAACGCAAATTACATATGAAGCGCAAACTCGCCATGATCCAGTGGGCGTAGGTCTTGGCAAACCCATAGCCGATTCGGGGGGGAAAGGGATAAGACAGGATCACCAGAGTCGCAAACACTGCCGTCAGGACAATCATTACGACAAAAAACACGCCGGAACGTATGGCTTGAATCATTGAGCTTCCGTCAGTGTTGTGATGTGTTAAATACTCGTTAAGCGCCTTGCAAATGCTGAACGTCTGCAATGTTCAAAAACAATTCCCGCACTTGAATCAACAAGGCAATTCGGTTTTGCTTAATGCTTGGATCATCGTCCATCACCATGACGCCATCAAAGAATTCGTCCACCGGTTGCTTTAACTGAGCCAATTCTATGAGGGCCTCTTTGTACAACCCGTCGTCGGTCAGAGGTGGCAGTACTTGCTGCAGCTTTCTCAACGCCAGAAACAGAGTTTTCTCTTCCTCTTGGGAGAATTTCTGCTCATCAATATTTACATCATTGACGTGGGATTCTTTCTTTAGAATATTCGCAATCCGCTTATTGGCGGCGATGAGACTGGGTGCTTCCGGCAACGGCAAAAACGCTTCCACCCCCAACAAACGCTGGTGAAAATCCAATGGGCGTCGTGGTTTGGTGGCCAACACCGAGGTAAACATTTCGCTGCTTAGGTTGCCTTGATCCGAATAGTAACCGCGTAGACGATCCATCAAATAGCCGAATACTTGTTGCGTGACCTCATCCTCATCACACGATACCGGCTGGGCCTTGACCGCAGCCGAGACCAGTTCCCACAGGTCTAGACCTATTCGACCTTCGATGAGGATTCGAAGTATGCCTAAGGCGCTTCGTCGAAGACCAAAGGGGTCTTTCGTGCCGGTTGGTGGTTGCCCAATAGCGAAGATGCCAGCAATGGTGTCCAACTTGTCCGCCATGGAGACGATTTGGCCTGGTGGTGTATCCGGTAACTCGTCGCCGGCAAATCTGGGTCTATAGTGTTGTTCGATCACCGAACAGACTTCTCCAGGTTCGCCATCCAATTCAGCGTAGTAGCGACCCATGACGCCCTGGAGTTCTGGGAACTCCCCCACCATATCGGTGACCAGATCGCACTTACAAAGCATCGCGGCGCGAGCAACTGACGCTGTGTCTTGACCGAGCTCTGTGGCCATCGAATTGGCTAGCTGACCTACCCTTGTCACTTTGTCACCCACACTGCCGAGCTTGTTTTGAAAAGTGACTTTGTCCAGCTGAACCACCCGGTCGCTTAGGGGCGTTTGACGATCTTTTTGGAAAAAGAACTCCGCGTCTTCAAGCCGTGGTCGAACCACCCTCTCATTGCCCGCACTCACCATTTCAGGCTGATCACTTTCAATATTACTGATGGTGATGAAATGCTGGGTTAAGTCACCCTGTGGGGTTTCTACAGGGAAGTAGCGCTGATGATCCTTTAGAGTGGAAATCAACACTTCCTTGGGTAACTTAAGGAAACGCTGGTCAAAGGATCCAGTCACCGCCACTGGCCATTCAACTAAGGCGGTTACTTCATCAAACAACTCATCATCGTGGACTACTACACCGTTGAGTTCAGTTGCCACCGCCGATACTTGATCCACAATGGTGTGTCGTCGAGTAGCAAAATCAGCCACAACGAAATTGGCCTGTAATTGAGACTCATAGGCTGAGGTTTCTGAGACTGTGATTTCTGCCGGTGAATGAAAGCGGTGGCCACGAGTTTGGTTGCTTGCCTCAAGGCCAAATAACTTCAACGGCACGATATCCGGTCCAAACAAAGCCAAGATCCAGTGTACTGGGCGCACAAATTCGGCGTCGCCATCGCCCCAGCGCATGCGTTTAGGGATAGGCAATCCGTCTAAAGACGCTTGAACAATTTGTTGTAACAAATCAGGTGTGGCTTGGCCGGGCTGGGTGGATTCAAAGCTTAAGAACTCACCTTTATCTGACGTCTCTCGTCCCAGTTGGTCGAAGGGCACCCCACAGCTTTTTGCAAAGCCTAAAGCCGCTTTGGTCGGCTCACCAGAAGCATCAAAAGCGACTTTTAGGGAAGGTCCACGTCGTCGAACAACTTCGTCGTTTTGCTTTGCTTGAAGCTCTTCTACCCTGAGACAAAGTCTTCGGGGTGTGGCGAACACGCAGGACTTGGCGAAGCTGAGTTTGGCTTCTGACAAACCGTCTTGAATACCCTTTGCAAACGCTTCGCTTAAGCTTTGTAAAGCCTTAGGTGGCAGTTCTTCAGTACCAACTTCAATGAGCAGAGTGGGAGAGGAACTCATGAGGATTCATCTTTTATCAAAGGAAAGCCCAGTCTTTCTCTCGAGGCCAGATAAGCTTCAGCCACGGCTCGGGCCATGGTGCGGACCCTTAATATGTATCGTTGTCTTTCGGTGACCGAGATGGCGTGACGGGCGTCCAGAAGATTAAACGTGTGTGAAGCGTTGATCACTCGTTCGTATGCCACTAAAGGCAGTTGTGAGTCATGACACTCACCCTCCTTGGTCTTGGCCACTAAGGCGTTACATGTCCGCTCCTGCTCATCAAAGGCTTCCAACAAAAACTCAACATTCGCAAGTTCGAAGTTGTATCGGGATTGCTCCACTTCATTTTGATGGTACACATCGCCGTAGGTTACGATTCCCTGTGGACCCTCTGTCCAAACCAGATCGTAAACGGACTCAACGCCCTGGAGATACATGGCCAAACGTTCTAGGCCATAGGTGATCTCTCCGGTGACGGGACGGCAGTCGATACCACCCGCCTGTTGAAAATAGGTGAATTGACTGACTTCCATCCCGTTTAACCAGACTTCCCACCCTAAACCCCAAGCGCCCAGCGTGGGAGACTCCCAGTTGTCTTCAACAAAACGAATGTCATGGGTTAATGGATTGAGCCCCAATCGCTCTAAGGAGGCTAAATACAATTCCTGAAAATCATCGGGCGATGGCTTGATCACCACTTGAAACTGGTAATAGTGCTGAAGTCGATTGGGATTCTCACCATAACGACCGTCAGTGGGTCTTCGACTGGGTTGTACGTAGGCTGCGCGCCACGGTTCTGGGCCTATGGAGCGTAAGAATGTGGCTGGATGAAAGGTACCCGCCCCCACCTCCATGTCATAGGGCTGCACCACTACACAGCCGTGCTCAGCCCAAAACTCCTGGAGCTCAGAGATTAGCCATTGAAAAGTCCGACCGACTTCAGCAGGTTTCATTGGAATATCCGTAAGGGCCTTATGCGTTGTGGCGTCGCAGTATAGCGGGGCCACCGATTGTGTGCCACGGCACGAGCCGGCGTTGATCCTAAGGGCGTCTTTGATGAAACCCATTGATTTCAAAACCAGAGTTTCTTTAAAGATCGGATGCCGACAACCTGCCCGTGGGGCGCGGCAGCTATTTTAGTCTTCGGCGCTTCTGATAAGCCTTTCGGGCCCTGGTGCGCACTAAAATAAAGCGTTTTCTTGCCCTCAAAATGGAAAATGCACTAATATTGTGCATTCTGATTCATTTGTGTGCGTGTAACCCTTTGATGCACCAAGATGCAGCACTTTGGCACAGAACCTGCATTGGAGATATCTCACACATAACCATAAACCCCATGGCGACCGCCCGCGCCTTGGATACTTTTTCGGAGGGGCACCATGACAACCGACGTTTTAAAGCTGATCAAAGACAGCTCGGCTGCTTTTGTTGATTTACGATTCACCGACACCCGAGGCAAAGAGCAGCACGTAACCCTCACTGCGGACACCGTGGATGAGGACTTTTTGGACGAGGGCAAAATGTTTGACGGCTCTTCTATTAATGGGTGGAAGGGCATCAACGAGTCCGACATGATTTTGCTGCCAGACAGCTCCAGCGCTGTGTTGGATGTGTTCTCCGAAGAGCCCACCATAAACTTGCGTTGTGACGTGATTGAGCCGGATACCATGCAAGGCTATTCTCGTGATCCACGTTCCATAGCCAAGCGAGCGGAGGCTTATCTTCAGTCCACAGGTATTGCCGACACGGCGTACTTCGGCCCCGAAAATGAGTTTTTTGTTTTCGACGACATCCGATGGGGTGCCGACATGAAGGGTGCCTTTTACTTAATCGATTCTCAAGAAGCAGGTTGGAACTCAGAAAAAGTGTTTGAAGACGGCAACATCGGACATCGGCCTGGTGTTAAGGGCGGCTATTTTCCCGTGCCCCCGGTAGACTCGCTACACGATTTGCGTTCCGCTATGTGCCAAGCCATGGGCGAAATGGGAGTTCCCACGGAAGTTCATCACCATGAGGTAGCGACCGCGGGGCAATGCGAAATTGGTACAGTTTTCAACTCTCTCGTTCGCAAAGCTGACGAAGTGCAAATACTTAAGTATGTGGTGCATAACGTGGCACACAGCTATGGTAAGACCGCAACTTTTATGCCGAAACCCTTAGTCGGTGACAACGGTAACGGTATGCATGTTCACCAATCCTTAGCAAAAGAAGGGACAAACCTATTTACCGGTGACGGCTACTCTGGCTTGTCTGAAACCGCTTTGTATTACATCGGTGGCATTATCAAACACGCCAAAGCTTTGAATGCGTTCACCAACTCAAGCACCAATAGCTACAAGCGATTGGTACCTGGTTTTGAAGCTCCAGTTATCTTGGCTTACTCAGCTCGTAACCGTTCTGCCTCAATTCGAATTCCTTGGATTTCTAATCCAAAAGGTCGTCGCATTGAAGTGCGGTTCCCAGACTCAATGGCCAATCCCTACTTTGCTTTTTCGGCCATGCTGATGGCGGGCATTGATGGCATCCAAAATCAAATTCATCCTGGTGATGCTATGGACAAGGATCTTTATGATCTACCGCCCGAAGAAGCTAAAGATCTTCCGGAGGTGTGCTACTCCTTAGAAGAAGCCCTGACTGCTTTATCTGATGATCGGGAATTCTTGAAGGCAGGTGGTGTATTCACCGACGACGCCATTGACGCGTTTATTGACCTGAAGATGGAAGACGTAACCCAGTTGCGTATGACCACTCATCCGGTTGAGTTTGACCTGTATTACAGTCTCTAAAGACTAGGTGGGAACGGCGACAACCGTCGTCGTTCCCTTTATTTTTCAGATGCTTACGCGCTCCCACGGAACCGTTTTTGCAGCCAGTTGCCTAACTGGGTATGGTTGTAGTTCGGTTTTTGGAAATGTGGCCAATGAGCATACGTCGCTTTTTACTATTGTTTGCCTTGCTGATTCCGCTGAACAGTATGGCGGTGACCTACCGTTATGTAGACGAAAACGGCGTCGTGCATTACTCGGATCGCCCCATTGAGGGTGCCGAGGAGGTCAGATTACAAGGTGCTCAAACCTTCTCCGACGGTCGTCGACGCAGCTTTGCGCCACCCCGTACGGCGGCACCTTCTAGTAACGCCCAAGCATCGGAGCAAGTGCCAACCAATTACGATGGACTTGAGATCATACAACCCGCCGATGACACCACCATCTGGAACAGCGGTGGACAGGTGGAAGTGGTATTTCGTCTTCGGCCTGGTCTTCGCCAAGGCCACAAAGTGCGCATTTTCTTGGATGGCGACCCGGTGCCCATGGATGACGATGCCCTCAACCTTGTTTTACAGGACGTGGTTCGAGGCACCCATGAAATTCGCGCGGTGGTTGAAGACGCCAATGGCAACGCAGTGGTTCGAAGCGACGTCACCACCTTCCATTATCGTCAAACCTTTATTCGAAGAAACTGAACTAACGCTTTCTCATTATCAGAGGCGCTCTTCTTGGTGACCTCTATCTCCCAATACGACAACTCGGGCTTGTCCCGCACACCACTTGTAGATGCGCTGCATACTTCGGTTCTTGTGTTGGATCAGACTAACGGGATCCTGAAGTTAAACAATGCGTGTGAGCGTTTGTTCGGTAGAAGTGCAAAACAAGTTGTGGGAAAACCTCTTGCCAGTCTGCTCATCGACACCGCCGCGATGACGGATCTGGCGAACAAGACACGATCAGACAACAAGTCTTTTTCACTACGCACCTTAGAATTGGACCTCGGTCCTGGCAGAAGCGTCATCTTGGATTGCCACGCTTCGCCTTCGCTGTTTAATCGCCATCCTTGTGTGGTCTTGGAGTTACACGACGTCACCGAGCATGAGCGCATACAGCGGGAAGCGGAGTTAATCAAACAGCATGGTGTCAGCAGGACCATTGTTAAACAGCTTGCACACGAGATTAAAAATCCATTAGGTGGCATACGCGGCTCTGCTCAGCTGTTGGCCCGTAGATTGCAACAACCCGCGAATCAAAAATACATTGAGGTAATCATTTCCGAAGTCGATCGGCTTGCGAAGCTGGTTGACTCCATGTTGGGTCCCGGCAACCCGTTATTGTTGAAGTCAACCAACATTCACCAAGTCTTGGATCGCGCCCTTGAACTCATAGCCAGCGAGATGGGCGGCAGAGTTTCTCTGTTACGCAATTATGACCCCAGTTTGCCTGAGTTGGACCTAGATTCTGATCAGATGCTGCAAGTGGTTTTGAATTTGTTGCGAAATGCTTGCCAGGCTCTGGATGCACAAGGCGAAATAACCATACGAACCCGAGCAGAGTTTGTGGCTAAACCCGGTATGGATCGAAACAGACTCTACGCCACCATTGAAATTCAAGACAATGGCCCCGGTATCCCGGAAGAATTGGGCAATCAAATATTTTTTCCCCTGGTCTCTGGAAGGGCCGGAGGAACAGGAATAGGGCTTGCTCTTGTGCAAGAGATTGTGGAGCGTCACAAAGGCACTGTGGATTACCGGTCTCGTCCTGGTGAAACCGTTTTTACCATCTTGTTGCCCATGCGCCGAGACAATTCATGATCGGACGCCAAGAAACCTATGTTTGGGTTGTGGATGACGATGAGTCCATCAGATGGGTTTTGGAACAAGCATTTTCCGATGCCGGTATCCGGTGTGAAGCTTTTGAAGATGGTGATTCTGCTAATGCCGCTTTGGACCGACCTGGCCAACGAACACCGGACGTAGTTTTTACGGATGTTCTGATGCCCGGCCTGGATGGTCTGACTTTTCTCAACAACTTACACGCCAGCAATAACGATATTCCTGTCGTGGTTATGACCGCACACTCAGATCTCGATAGCGCCGTATCTGCTTATCAGGCCGGGGCATTTGAATACTTGCCGAAACCTTTTGATATTGATCAAGCGGTAGAGCTGGCCAAGTTGGCCTCCACCCACACCGAATCGGTGGCAGCTTCCTCAGATGAAACCAACACCCAAGACATGATGTTGGGCCGGGCCCCTGCTATGCAGGCCGTGTTCCGCGCCATCGGTCGATTGTCAAAGGGGAGTATGACGGTTCTGATAACCGGACCCTCGGGCACAGGCAAAGAATTGGTGGCTAGGGCTTTGCACAGACACAGCCCCAGGGCTCAAAAACCCTTTGTGGCAATCAACACTGCCGCCATCCCCTCAGAGCTGATGGAATCCGAATTGTTTGGGCATGAGAAGGGATCCTTCTCTGGTGCCGAAGCGCGTCGACAGGGTCGATTCGAGCAAGCTGATGGCGGAACGTTGTTCTTAGACGAAGTAGGTGACATGTCGTTGGGTCTTCAAACCCGCTTGCTACGCGTGTTGGCCGAAAGTGAGTTCTATCGAGTTGGTGGACAACAGGCAATCCAAGTCGACGTTCGAGTGATCGCCGCAACTCATCAAGACCTAGAAGCAAAAGTGTCTGCGGGCACCTTCCGTGAGGATCTGTATCATCGACTCAACGTTATCCGAATAGACACGCCGGCACTTTCAGACCGTCGAGAAGACATACCCCTACTGTTAGATCACTACCTGGAAGCTTCAGCGCAAGATATGCAGATAGAGGCGAAAACCCTTGATGAAGAAGCCCTAAATGTCTTAGTGAACTACGATTGGCCGGGTAACGTGCGAGAGCTGGTGAATGTTTGCCGACGTCTTACCGCAATGAGCCCAGGTCGACGAATTCGGGTAAAGGATTTACCACCAGAAATCCACGGCAACTCCCAGCAGATGGATCCAAGTGGTCATTGGCGAGACTCTTTAAAGGGGTGGGCCAGAACGCAGTTAAGCCAACCTAACAATCAACCTTTGTTAACACAGGCCTACCCAGATTTGGAGCGAACTTTGATTGCGGTCGCCATGGAGCATTGTGCTGGACGACGTCAGGAAGCTGCAAAGTTGCTGGGCTGGGGACGGAATACCCTGACTAGAAAAATTAAGGAGCTTGGACTGGATTAACCCTTAACCGGCCCAGCACTTTCGTGCCGCTACTCTTGAGGTATCCAATGAACCTACCAGTTCATCGATGGAATGCATCTTATGGCGGTCTAGATAATCTCGAATGCCTTGATTGATCTTTGGACAAATCAGCGGGTCATAGAACAAGGCTGTCCCCAAACCCACGGCGGTGGCACCAGCAATAATAAACTCGATGGCATCCGTTGCGCTGGCAATACCACCCTGGCCGACAATGGGCACATTATGATTCTTAGTCACTTGATAGACTTGATGCACCTTAAGTAGGGCTTGGGGCTTAATGGCTGGGCCAGATAGACCGCCTTGTATGTTGCCAATGATGGGTTCTCTTTTTTCAGCGTCGATAGCCATTCCCATCAAGGTATTGATGACGGCGAAACCGTCGCTACCTGCTTCGATACACAGTCGCGCATTCTCTTGAATGTCTGTTTGATTGGGTGAAAGCTTTGTGATTAAAGGTTTAGAGGTGTTTTTTCTACAAGCCTCAACGACGGCCGCTGACATCTGAGGATTGTTGCCAAACGCAACCCCACCTTCTTTGACGTTTGGGCAAGAGATGTTGATTTCCATGCCATCGATGGGTGAGTCATCAAAGCGGCGTGTGACAGCCGCGTACTCTTCTACAGTGGAGCCGCAAACATTGGCTAAGAATTTGGTTTCTGAAAAGTCCAAAGTGGGAAGGATGTTGTCCACCACGTGATCAACACCAGGGTTTTGCAATCCGATGGCGTTGAGCATACCCATGGGGGTTTCGTATACACGGTGAGGGGCATTACCCAGGCGAGGCTTTTCGGTGGTGCCCTTGAGGCAAATGGCGCCCACATCTTGGTTGGAAAAACCTTGAACCCGTGTGTACTCTTCTCCAAAACCTACGCAACCCGACAACAAAACGATGGGCGAGGTCATGGAAAGACCGCAAAGGTTGGTTTCTATACTGGGGCTGTAAGGTTTCGACATGCAATCACAAACTATAACGAATCACGTTATTCTATATGAGCCAGAGATTCCGCCAAATACCGGAAACATAATTAGGTTATGCGCCAATACCGGCGCCCAGCTCCATTTGATACACCCCCTAGGCTTTGAGCTAGACGATAAGCGTCTAAAACGAGCCGGCTTGGACTATGATGAATGGGCACAAGTGGCGGAATATTCATCTCTTGAGGATTGTATCCAAACAGGTTTTTCCCCGCCCATCTTTGCCATGTCCACCCATGGTTCGCGCACTTTTTTCCAAGCCGATCTATCCTCTGGCGGGGTGTTTTTGTTTGGTCCCGAAACCCGCGGGTTGCCGGCGGAGGTTCGCCAGGCCTATGAGCCGGATCATTGTTTGCGTCTGCCCATGATTCCCGGAAGTCGAAGTATGAACCTTTCCAATTCCGTATCGGTGGTGGTGTATGAAGCCTTGAGGCAGCAAGGGTGTGTTGGGCTGAAATAAGGTTAACCCAACTCTGATTTTAGCGCTCTAGACATCAAATCTTCCACGGCCTGCTGCACCGACTTATCCTGGTACAAAACTCCATACACTTGCTCAGTGATGGGCATTTCGATATCCAATTTTTGAGCTAATTCCCATACCGCTTTGGCAGCGTGTACACCTTCTACGACCTGCTGAATTTCCGCAGCTGCTTCAGTCTGGGTTTTGCCCGATGCTAGAGCCAAGCCCATGCGACGATTGCGCGACTGGTTGTCGGTGCAGGTGAGAATTAAGTCACCCATGCCAGCAAGACCCATGAATGTGGCCTTGTTTGCGCCTAATGCACAACCCAATCGGGTCATCTCCACTAAACCCCGGGTGATCAACGCCACCCGGGTATTAGCGCCGAAGCCCAGACCGTCGGAAATACCAGCGCCAATGGCTAAGGCATTTTTTACGGCACCTCCGACTTCCACGCCGACCATGTCTGCGGATGTATACACTCTAAAGTTCTTATCCGACAAACGTGTCGCCAAGGCTTCGCAAAAAGCGTCATTATCCGACGCCACGGTCATTGCGGTTGGCAGGCCACGGCCCACTTCTTTTGCGAATGTGGGGCCAGAGAGCACGGCTTTCGCAGATTGTGGACCGAGTTCCTCGTCTACCAC